>CAUJKI010000579.1 GCA_963205015.1 Pseudomonadota bacterium | reverse complement strand
CCGTTCACGATGAGCCAGCAGGCCAAGAACGAGTTCTACAAGGACGCCGACGAGATGGTGATGGACTACGCCGCCGCCGTGAACGCGGAGGCGCATGATCTCGTCAAGGCCGGCGCCGATGTCATCCAGCTCGACGAACCGTGGCTGCGCAACGATCCCGACGCGGCGAAGCGCATCGCGATCAAGGCGATCAACCGCGCCCTCGAAGGCATCGAGGTGCCGACGGTCATCCATCTGTGCTTTGGCTATGCGGCGGTCGTGCCGGGCTCGAACAAGCCGGTCGGCTACTCGTTCCTGCCTGAGCTTGCCGACACGGTTGCCGAGACGATTTCCATCGAGGCTGCCCAGCCGAAGCTCGATCTCGGCATTCTGAAGGAGCTGGCACCGAAGAAGGTGATGCTCGGCGTGCTCGATCTCGGAGACAAGAATGCCGAGACGCCTGAGGTGGTGGCCGCACGCATTCGGGCGGGTCTTAAGTTCGTTCCAGCGGACAAGCTCGTGCCGGCACCCGACTGCGGCATGAAATACATGCCGCGGGAGCTTGCCTTCGCGAAGCTGAAGGCTCTTGTGGACGGCGCCAGCATCGTGCGGGCCGAGCTGGCCTGATCTGATCCGACGTGTTCGCAGCTCTATTCGCAGATTGGCGCGCAAGCTCATGACGGACGTGTCGGTTTATACGGTAGTCGCGTCCGTCGCTGCTGTACTCGGTTTGATTGCGGGCCGTGCGTTTGCAGTCGAGGGCGCCAATCGGCTCATCGGAATACTGGCTGCTGCGTATGTGAGCGCGGGTGTCGGCTTGATGAGCTCTATTCTCATCGGCCCGGTACTCAGTCTGGCTGTCCAGTACATGAACGAGGGATCCGCCACCTGGTTCGACGCGCTGGAGGTGGCTGGCAGGTCATTGCTCTGGGGGACCGCCGCCGGCGCTGCCGGTGGACTGGCGATCGGCATCGTGGTCGCGATTCTGCCTGCGGGAAGGTGGAAGCGGCCGCAGTAGAGCTCCCTGGTTGGGAGAAGGTGCACCTGACGATGCGGAGATTGTTCGGCGCCTCGCGCAGTGTGCGCAGACGTCGGAGGACGGTGATTCCGTGAATTATTTGATTGGCTCCGCGGGTAGGATTCGAACCTACAACCAACCGGTTAACAGCCGGTTGCTCTACCGTTGAGCTACCGCGGATCAGGGTGTCGCCCGAAGGCTTGTGGCTTCTAGCAAACGCACGCGCCTCGCGCCACCCCTTTTGGGTGCGGCCTGCCGGCCCGGATCGCTGTCAAGCAGTCCCCCTCGGTGCCACCTACTCTGCCGGCGCCAGATACTTCAGCGCCACGTTCGAAAGCGCCCCGCCGATCACGCAGGGGATACCGACCTGGGCCTGCCCCAAGGCGCTCGCGACGATGCAGCCAAAGGCGAGCGCCGTCTGCCCTGCCTGACCCCACCACGAGAAATTGCGCGCGTGTTCAGGCCCTTTGCGGCGCAGCTCCTCGACGGCGGCCACAGCCTGTTTGCGGATGGCCGCCGTCTCGTAGGTCTCGGCGGCGGTGATGACCTCGCGGAGCTCCTTGCCCGTGTCCTTGGGCACTTTCTCGAGCTGTTTCTTGGCAAAGGCGAGAAGTCGGGGATCCGTCTGCAGGTTCGTCGCCAGCGTCCACTTCGCCATGCTGCCGAGCGTGAGCTTCTCGACGTCGTTACGGTCCTTCGACCAGGCCAGCACGGTGATGATGCGCTCGACGCCCTTGAAATTACCCGAACCGAAATAGTGCCCCCACATGATGTCGATGTGAGCCGGCGAGGCCTTGAGATCAAGCGTCTCGAACGTCGGGCCCTTGCCATAGAGATGATGCTCGATCAGCACCTTGCGAGTCGGCATGCGCTCGACGAACTTTTGGAGAAGCTCCTTCCAGCCGCGCAGACCCGAGTACGCGATGGCGCGCACGATCACCACCTGATCCTCGGGTGGCAGCGGGAACATCTCCGAGATCAGCTTCTCGGCGATCTCCGGATTGGCGGCGATGACGCCGGCGATAAAGCCCTGGTAGACGCCGGCCTGCTCCAGGTCCTTGAAGATACCGAGCCCGCTCATCGCCTTGACGATCTGCGGCACTTTCTCGGGCTCGGGCTTTTCCCGGTAGGTGTTGATCCACCTCAGGATGTTCTGCGTCGTGAGCTGCTGGGGCTGCTGCTCCACTATGGTCGCCTTGCGCTGCGCCACTGCGGTGCCCGCGCCGAGCGCGAGCACGAGCATCGCCAGAAATGACATCACCGCACGCATGGCAACTCCCCGTCTGGGCGCGCGTGGCGGTGCGCGCGGCGCCTGCAGCTACAATGCGAGGAGGCGTGGCCGATTTGCGGCTAGGCTATGGCGGTTTTGCGGAGAGGGCGTGCACTCAAGTCGCGCCTGCATCGCGGCATGGCCGCTGCGGGTATCTCATCACGGAAGAGCCTGCGGCGAACGAGGCGTTCAATCTTCCTCCCGCACCACGACTGCATCGACGATGGCATAGCCCTCGGCGCCGACGATGAGCGGATTGATGTCGAGGCTCGCGATGCGCGGGCCGTCCTTCGTCACGAGATCGCCGACGGCCACGGCAGCCTTGGCCACAGCCGCTACATCAGCCGCAGGCTCCCCGCGCGTACCCGCGAGCACCGGCCAACAACGCAGCGCGCGGAGCGCGGCGAGCGCGTCCTCCACCGAGAAAGGCGGCAGCAGCAGGCGCACATCCGGCATGGCCTCGACGTACTTGCCGCCATCGCCGAGCACGACGACGGGACCGAAGATGGGATCGCGGTGCGCGCCGATCATGAGCTCGCGAAGTCCGCGCACCATGCGTGCGACGATCACGCCGTCGAAGGTGGCGCCGGCCTTGGCAATGGCCTGCTCCATGTCGCGGAAGGCCGCGCGCACGGCATCCTCGTTGTCGAGGCCGAGGCGGACGAGGCCATGCTCGCTTTTGTGCGGGAGATCAGCGGAGCAGCCCTTCACGGCAACGGGACCGCCGAGATTGCGCCATGCGGTCGCGGCCTGAGCCGCCGTCCGGCAGAGATGATGAGGCACGACGGCGAGACCGCTGCGCACGAGCACGTCGAGGCTCTCTGCCTCGTTGAGCACGCGCCCTTCGGATATGCCAGCGTCCTTTGGTCGTGCCCACAAGGGGGCTGCGCGTGCCTTGGCCCGCGCGATGAGTGCATCATGATCGATGAGGCGCGTGAGCGCGGCAATGGCATCGGCTTCGAGGGGGAAAGTCGGAACGCCCGCCGCCTTGAAAACATCGGCGACGGACTTCTGCCATGCCGAGACGACGACGGGTGTGCCCGTGGCATCGGCGAACGCCGCCGTATCGCGCGCGAAGGTCGGGACGTCATAGCCTTGGCCGGCGATCGGGAAGCCGATCATGAAGTTGTCGGCCGCGTTCTCGTTGGCGAGCACGGGAAGGATGTCGGAGAGCAGCCGGTTATTCTGCAGGAGCGCCGCCGTGAGGTCGATCGGGTTGGCGGCCGATGCGAAGGTCGGCAGGATGGCGTCGAGCTTCTGGCGCACGGGGCCTTCGAGGCGCACCATTTCAAGGCCCGCGAAGGTTGCCTCGTCCGCGCTCATGACACCCGTCGCGCCGGAGCCCGAGATCGTGACGAGGCGTCGTCCCCGGGGCTTCCATCCCTTGAGATAGATCTGCGCCGCCGCGACCAGCTCGCCGATATTGTGTGCCCGCCAGATGCCGACGCGTTCGAGCGCCGCATCGACGACACGATCCTCGTTGGCCAGCGCCCCCGTGTGTGAGAGCGCGGCGCGCTGGCCGGCCTCGGTGCGGCCGGCCTTCAGCGCCACGACATAGACGCCGCGTTCGTGCGCGATCTTCGCGAGCGCTTCGAGCTGATCGGGGCGCGGAATGCTCTCGATATAGAGGAGCAGCAACTTGATGGCCGGATCGCTCGCGGCGGCCGCAGCCATCTCGAGCACGGAGACATCAGCATCGTTGCCCGTCGCCAGCGAGTAGCGCACACCGAGGCCTTGCTCGAGGAGCAGTCCGACGGGCACGGCACTCATGGCGCCGCTCTGGCTGACGACCGCAATCGGGCCGTCGACGGGCTCCGACTCCATCCACATGGTCGAAAAGCTTGTCACGGCACCATTGCCAAAGTTCGCAAGGCCCTGCGTGTTCGGCCCGACCATCCGCATGCCGGCCGCGTGCGCGGCAGCAACCATGCGCGTTTCCTTGGCCTTGCCGGCCGGATCGGACGTCTCGCCGAAGCCGGAGGTCATGCAAACGACGCCCTTCACGCCCTTCTTCGCGCAGGCTTCGACAGCCGCAACAGCATTGTCGCCCGGCACGGCGACGACGACCGTGTCAGGCACCGCGGGGAGGTCATCGAGGCTCGGGAGGCACTTGAAGCCCTGCACTTCCGGTCGCGTCGGGTTGATGGCCCACACCGGCCCCTTGAAGCCGAAGCGCTTCAAATAGGCGAGCGGACGGCCGCCGATCTTGTTCGGGTTCTCCGAGGCCCCGAGCACGGCGATGGAGCGGGGGGCGAGCAGCGGCTTCAGGCTATCGATGGACATCTGGCAACCTCAAGCGCGCTTGAAATAGGGAATGGAGCGTCCTGCCAGCTCGATGACGCTGCCTGCGACACGATCACCGATCGAGAGGCCCGGTGCGCCGTGAGCCATCAGGCGGAAGCCCTCATCGGCATCGACCATCACGAGGGTGTAGGGCGCGAGCGCCTTCATGTCCGGCGTCGGCGCGCGATCGACGATGGTCACGGCGTGCACGATGCCGTCACCGGAAGCGCGGGATGTACTCGGTTCGCGCGCGCCGCATCTGGGGCAGAAGCTGCGCACGAAGTACCAGACGTGTCCGCAGGGTGCGCAGCGCTGATAGCTGATAGCGTCGCTCATCCTTGACGCTCCATGATCAGGCTGACGTGCGAGGACATGACGCCACCATCGCCATGCAGGAAGGCGAGGTCCGCATCTGCAATCTGGCGGCTGCCGGCGCGTCCCGTCATCTGGAGCTGCGTCTCGATCAGATGCGCGAGCGCGCCGGCGACGCCGCAATGGCCGTAGCTCATCAGGCCGCCATGCGTGTTGAGCGGCTTCGCGCCCGTTCGCGAGAAGTGCCCCTCGCGCGCGAGGCGCCCGGACTGCCCACGCGGCGCCAGCCCCAGCTCTTCGAGCAGGATGGCGAGCGTGATCGTGAAGCTGTCGTAGATGGCGAGATAGCCGGCATCCGTCGTCGCCAGCTTGCGCCCGCTCGCGGCGATGGCGCGATCCATGGAGAGGCGGGCGCCGAACTCGGTGAGGCTCGGCGCTTCGCTGATGTGCTGATGCGTGTGCGCCTGCCCCGCCCCGATGATGCGTACGGCGGCGGTGCCGGTGCGCTCGCGGCTGATGACGAAGGCGACGGCGCCGTCGGCCGTCGCGCAGCAGTCGAGCAGCTTCAGCGGCCGCGCGATCGGCTTCGAGGCGAGCACATCCGCGACCGTGATCGGCTCGCGGAACTGCGCACCCGGATGCGTGGCCGCGTGCGTGCGCATGAGCACGGCAAGCTCGGCTAGATCGGCCTCGCTCACGCCATGCTCGTGCATGTAACGGTTGGCGACGAGACCGTAGTACGCCGGAATGGTCGGCCCGAGTGGCACTTCGTGCACGGGATGGCCGACCTGCGCCAGCGTCTCGACGACCTTGTCGCGTCCGCCGGGCGCCGAAGCGCGGTTCTCGCCCGCGACGACGAGTATGTGTCGCAGGCGGCCGGCCGCCACCAGCTCGTGCGCGAGCATGGCCATGGCAAAGCCCGTCGCGCCGCCGACCTGCAACCCATGGGCATAGGCCGGGCTCAGGCCAAAGTGCTCGCAGAACACCGTCGCCAGCATGATGTGCGGCATGGTCGTGGCGTAGCCCGTGAGCACGCCGTCGATGTCGCCGCGCCTCAAGCCAGCATCGTCGAGCGCCAGCGCCGCCGCCTCGCTCATGAGCTCCAGCGTATTCTTGCCCTCATGACGCCCGAACGGCAGCAGGCCGACGCCCGTAACCCAGCTCATGTGGCGGCGCTCATGGTCGGAGGTTTACACCGTCGCGATCGCATTGGCCGGCGAACCGACGGCGCCGGGCAGATTGAGTGGCGGCGCGGTCATGAGGAACCGGCTCCGGTTGTTGGCGCGCAGCCAGTCCGCAAGCTCGGAGAGCCGCCAGATCTCGCCGAGATTGACGCCGGTCTTGAAGAGGCAGTGCTGATGCAGCGGAAGGGCCGCGCACTGGCCGGGCTTCAGCGGCGCGTTGTGCACCTCGACGGCGTAGTTGTCCGAGATCAGCGCGACCAGCTTCGATTCCGTGACCCACTGATGGAGTTTCGTGTCGCTGCCGTCGAGGCCCGTGCAGGTGTTGTGCATGGCCTCGTGCGTGGGGTTGCCTTTCTGCTCGAAGATGACCTCGTCGAAGCCCGTCCTGAGGCAGACGAAGTCGCCCGGCTCGATCTTGATGCCGTCGGCGGCCATCACGCGCATGAGATCGTCGTACGTGACGGCATGCTTGCGCCGCCCGAAGTGAGCGAAGAGGTCGATCATCACGCCGCGACCCTGCAGACACTTCTTGGCGAGGTTCTCGACGCCGAGCTTCTTCGCCCCCGACGTAGCCTTGGCCTCGACGAACGTGCCGGGAATGGCGCCCGCCTGCTTGGGGTCGGTCGGGCCGAACATGTCCGTCTCGCCGCGAAAGCCGTTGTAGAAGACGGGCTCGGCCACGCCGTCGCCATCGGCATCGAAGAGCGAGCCGACATGCGCGAGCGTGTCCCACTGGCTCGAGTACTGCAGGTGGAGCAGCACCATGTCGTCGTTGATGACGTCCGTGAGGCCGGCGTGCTCGTACTCGGTACGGTAGAGCCAGTTCGGCCGGTCGCTGCGCACGGTCGGCCGAAGCAGCGGCGGATGGCGGCGCGGATTGAGTGTATTGCCGCCCGGTAGATCGAGCGGCATGGAGAGGCAGAAAGAGCGCCCCTCCTTGACCTCGGCGACTGCCTGCTTCACGCGCTCGGCATTGAGCTCGTTCATGCGGCCGAGCTGGTCGTCGGGGCCATAGTCGCCCCAGGTCGAGTTCTCGGGCCGCTGCTTCCAGCGCTCGCTTTTGGCCATGGACGTCCTCCGGTGCCGCGCTCGTTGGAATAGCGCGTTCTGATCGTGCGCCGGCGTCCTCCGCCGGGCGTGCCGTCAGGATACGTGCACCGTGCACGCTGGCAAGCCGGGATTGAGCGCGCCTGCTATTCGCCGCGCCAGACCAGCACCGGGGTCGTCGTGTGGGTGAGCACTTTCTTGGTCTCGCTGCCGAGCAGTACGCCGGCAATGCCCCGGCGGCCGTGTGAGGCCATCAGAATAAGATCGCAGCCCTGCTCCTTGGCCGTCTGGATGATGGCCTCCCAGGCATGGGCGTGTTGTACCTGATAGGCCTTCACGCGTACGTCGGCTTCCTCGGCAGCGCGCTTGACCCGGTCGAGAATCGCTGCGGAATTCGCCGCGGCACGCTTCATGTAGTCGTCTGCCGCGAGGAAGGACGCGAGCTCCCCGACCGCGACCGTCTCATAGGGGGCAGTGACGTTGATCGCCGTGAGGCTCGCTCCGACGGTTTTGGCGAGCTTGATCGCATAGGGCACGGAGCCCATCCCGAACTCGGAACCGTCGACGGGCAGGAGAATGTTCTTGTACATGGTGACCTCCGACACGTGCATGTTGCAGGTGCCCGCATTGTCGCGGTCCGGCCGCAGCAGGGCCACATAATGCGTCCGGCGCCGGGCACCGTGCCTTGCGGCGGATCAATCGGCTGCTGGCCGGGGATGTTTGGCGCCCGGGACGGAAGCCGTTAGTGTGGCAGCCAAATTCCGGAAGCCCAACTCCGAATGCTGAATGCCAGCCTCCAACAGATGACCGACCGCGCCCATGCCCACTGAACGCATGCCTGGGAACAACGCCGCCGACGCGCATGTGTTCCGCCCGACCGCGGACAGCGTGCCGCTCGATGAGGCGCGCCTGGCTGCCTATCTGGCCGGTATCGGACTGCCGCTCGACGCCTCCGAGCCCGTCCGCCAGTTCGGCACGGGCCTCGCCAACATCAACTACCGCCTGACGGCGGGCGGGCGCCGGCTCGTGCTCAGGCGGCCGCCCGGCGGCGACCTGCCGCCCGGCGCTCACGATATGGCGCGCGAGCACCGCATTCTTTCCCGCCTCTGGCGGGTCCACCCTCTGGCGCCGGAGAGCCTGCATCTCTGCGAGGACCGGAGCGTCATCGGCGTTCCCTTCCAGCTCATCGACTATCGCCCGGGCCTCGTCATCAAGGGCGATGATCGCTCGCACTTCGACGGCCGGCCGGATGTCGCCCACGCCACGAGCGACATGCTCGTCGCCACGCTCATCTCCGTGCACCGTGTTGACTGCGCCGCGATCGGTCTCGACACGCTCGGCAAGCCCGAGGGGTTCATCGCGCGCACGCTCAAAGGCTGGGCCGGTCGTGGCCAGCGGCTCGACCTCGCTCCCGAGACGGCGCGGCTTCTCGGCGAGGTTGCAGGCTGGCTCGAGCGCCAGCCCGTCCAGTCGCGCCCGCCTGTGCTGCTGCACTCTGATTTCAAGCTCGACAACATGATCGTCCATCCGGAGACCCTCGCGCCGGTCGCCATCGTCGACTGGGACATGGGCACGCGGGGCGACCCGCTTTTCGATCTCGCGACGACGCTCAGCTACTGGGTCGAGCCCGGCGATCCCCCCTGCATGCACGCCCTTCGCCAGATGCCGACCGCGGCGCCAGGGTTCGCGCGCCGCAGCGAGGTGCTCGCGACCTATGCCCGCGCCATGGGCGTCGACGTCTCGGACTGGCCGGCGCTGCGCGTGCTCGCCATGCTCAAGCTGGCGGTCGTCCTCCTCCAACTCTTTGCGCTCTATCAACGCGGCGCCGCCAAAGGCGCCGACTATGCCGAGCTGGACCGCGTTGCCACCGAGCTGCTCGCCTATGCCACCGACGTCGCCCACGGGCGCGCGGACTGACCAAAGCCTGGCGACCAGGCCCGACATTCAGGAAGGAAGCCCATGGATTTCACCATCCCCAAGCCGCTCGAAGAGCTGCGCGACCGCGTATCGGCCTTCGTACGCGAGAAGATCATTCCCTTCGAGAAGGATCCGCGCTGGGGCCATCATGGCATTCCCGAGGATCTGCGCCGCGATCTCAACAATGCGGCGAAGGAAGCAGGCCTCCTCGGCATCAACAGCCCCGAGGAGTTCGGCGGCCAGGGCTTCTCACACTTCGAGCAGGCGGTGGTCTTCGAGGCGGCCGGCTACTCCATCCTCGGGCCGATCGCGTTGCACTTTCATGCGCCCGACGAGGGCAACATCCATATGCTCGACGTCATTGCGACGCCGGCACAGCGCAAGAAATATCTCTCGCGGCTCGCGACCGGCGAGGTGCGCTCGTGCTTTGCCATGACCGAGCCGGACGGTGGTGCCGGCGCCGACCCGCTACTCCTCAAGACGCGCGCGGTGCCGGACGGCAACGGCTATGTCATCAATGGCCGCAAGTGGCTGATCACCGGCGCGGAGGGCGCGGCCTTCGCCATCATCATGGCGCGCACGGGAGATGGACCCGCCGACTGCACCATGTTTCTCACCGAGCTGCCGAACCCGGCCTTCAAGGTCAGCCGCGTGCTCGGCACCATGGACTCGAGCTTCATGGGCGGCCATGCCGTCATCGACATCGAGAACCTGCGCGTTACGGGCGAGGATATCCTCGGCGAGGTCGGGCAGGGGTTCAAATATGCGCAGGTGCGCCTTGCGCCGGCGCGGCTCACGCACTGCATGCGCTGGCTCGGCTCGGCGATCCGTGCTCATGACATCGCGACCGCCTACGCGCGCGAGCGCAAATCGTTCGGCAAGCCGCTCGGCGATCACCAGGGCGTGTCGTTCATGCTCGCCGACAACGCGCTCGACATCCACACGTCGCGCCTCGCGATCTGGCACACGGCATGGCTGCTCGATCAGGGCGACAAGGCGTCGACCGCGAGCTCGATGGCCAAGGTGATCTGCTCGGAGGCGATTTTCCGCGTCGTCGACCGCTCGCTGCAGATCCTCGGCGGTATGGGCGTCACCTCGGATACGGTCGTCGAGCGGATCTTCCGGGATGTGCGCGCCTTCCGCATCTACGACGGCCCGTCCGAAGTGCACCGCCATTCGCTCGGTCGGCGCATCGTCAAAGGTGAGCGCCCCAAAGCCGCAGAATAGGCTGCGAAGTCGGCGCCGCGTGGCGCGCTACTTCTTTCTCGCCATCGCAGGCGCCGCCGGCTCGGCATTCTCCGCGTCGTCATCGGGCTTGGAGCCGGCTGGCTTTGCCGCGTCCGGCTTCGTCACGTCGGCGAAGGGTGAAGGCCCCGGCGGCGCAGTATTGCCGATCACCATTCTGCATTCCGCCGGAAGGTCGGCGAGCGTGATCTCCGGCTTCGGCTTGGGTTTGGGCTTTGGCACGGCGATCTTCGGCTCGGGGATGGGCGGACGCGGCGCATAGATGCGCTTCATGCGCGCAATCCAGTCATCGACCTCCTTGCCGCAGCTATCCTCGGTGCCGACGACCGGCTGCGGTGTGCACCCCGGACTATCTTTCGGGCAGGCCATGCGGATGTGCATGTGGTAGTGGTGCCCCCAGTAGGGGCGCACCTTGTTGAGATGTGTGCGCGGCAGCGATTTGTTCTCGCAAAGGGCCTTCTTGATCGCCGGGTGCACGAGGACGCGCTCGATCTGCGGATAGGAGGCGGCGCGCAGGATGATGCGGGCGTGCGCCTCCGTCCATACCTGCGGATTGATGCTGACTCTGTCCTCGGCGAGCATGGACGTCGCGGAAAGATCCTCCCGCTCGCGCTTGCTCATGCGGTGGTCGGGCATCGGCGTCAGCCAGATATCGGCATCGAGGCCGATCTGGTGGCTGGCGTGGCCGGTCAGCATCGGGCCGCCGCGCGGCTGCGAGATATCGCCGACGAGAAGGCCTGGCCATCCGTCGTGCTCCTTGCCGTCTTTCGACAGGCGCTCGATCTGCGCGATGAGAGAGGGATGGCCCCACATGCGATTGCGTGAGAGGCGCATCACCTGCCAGGTCGGGCCGTCGACGGAGATGGCCTTGGCGCCTGCGAGACAGCCCTTGGCATAGAATCCGATCGCTCGCGCCGCGAGTGGCGCCGGTGCCTTGGCGGCGCCGAAAAGCACCTTGGCAGGTGTCGGCGGCGGCCCCTTCGGTACCTTGGCCTTCTTCTTCACGAGTTTCTTGGCCGGCTTGGCTTTCGGCTTGGCCGTCGTCTGCGGGGTCGTGCCGGCCGCGGCGTGCAACTCGGTCCCGGCCTGGGCCGAAAGATGGGTGCTGGCGGGCAGCATGGCGATGGCGACCAGCAGGACCGGCCAGGTCAGATGCCAAGGCGTGAACTTCATGCGCGCTCCTCTTCAGCTCGCCGTCGTGTCTACCATGGCGGCCGCGCGGGACCAACGCTCATGGCCGCAACTCTGGCGCCATTGGCGGGTGCTCGACAAGCAAAGGAACCATGAAATGTGAACGGGAGATGAAGCGCGCGTGTCGCTGATGCCACGTCCCTCGGCGTGCTTATTATTCAGCCGCGATGGTGTGTGATCGCGCATTATCCGAGGTTTTGCGCGGAGGCTTCGGCGAGCTCGGAAGCTTGGCCAACGGCTCGCGCGGCAGGGGCGCGGCTAGTCGCGCGCGCCAGCTCAGATCCTGCCACGTATTGCCGAGACGCGGACGTAGCGTCGGCGCTCTGCGCGATCGGGAAGCTCGTGTAGATGCAGCGTTCAGCATGACCTGCTGGCCCAATGAGCACGGACTGCCCCGGGAAGCATGTCCCGGGGCTCCGACGGATTGAAGTTACTTTTCGAGTGCCGGCAGGCTCTTGACCTGATCGGCGGTCAGCGACAACTGAACCTTGTTGTCGGCGGTGACCGTGAACTGTGACGGCATGAGCTTCACGCGCGTTTTGCCGATGCCGAGGAAGCCGCCGACGTCGGCGTGCAGCTCGGTGATCTTGCCCTCGCTATCGCGCTGAATGGCTGCGACGTCGCCGACGTTCTTGTTGTCACTGCTGACGACGGTGGCATCGATCAGCGCCTTGGCCTGATCCTCCGTCATCGCTGGGGCTTTCTCTGCTGGGGCGGGCTGAACGCTCGGCGCGGTCACGGCCGGCGGCGCGCTGTCGCTGGGTGGCGTCGTCTGCGCGAATCCGCTCGATGAGGCGAAGATGGCCATCGTGGCGGCGGCGGGAAGAATCCACTTCATCATGTCATCTCCACGATTTGTTGATCGTTGCGTGCGTGCCGGTCTGCATCGGCACCGCAGGAAGAACGCCGGGCGCCGGGCAGGGTTCCGCAGACTGCCAGCGCCCGCTGCAGTGCTATATTCCGGCCAGAGGCGGGACGACGGAGGCTTGGCTCAGGAGAGACGCCCTATGGCGTCACCAGCCGGTGGCCGCGTTGGCTCGACAGCAGCAGCCACGGTCCCTGGCGGGATGATGCCGAGATATTTCGCGAGGCTCTCTTTCGCGCGCTTCTGGTCAAAGCTGCCGTCCCTGCGCCTGACGATCCATGACGAGAGCGGCGGATCGAACATGGGCTCGTAGATCTTGACGCCGTCGTTGATGATCGCGGCGAGATAGCTGAACGAGCTTTTTGCCATCAGGAGCACGTCGGCCTCGACGAGCATCTGCATGGTCAATATGGCGTCCGTGTCGAGATACAACTCGCAGCCGATCTGCGAGAACTCGGCGAAGTCTTCCGGATCGCCCTGCGAGTGCACCTGAAATGTCCCCTTCACTCCCAGCTCATCGAGGACCTCGCGCAGACACTCTATCGCGCGCACGATCTTGCGGTTCGGCGTAAATCTGAGGGCGTTCCGGTTTTTTCCGACATCACCGCGCCGAACATGAACCGCGACCACGATCTGCTTCTCGGTGCGGACGCGGGGGGTGACGCCGAACTTCTCGCGCAGACTGTCGGCGATATCTTCGAACGAATCCGGAAAACGCCTTCCGAGCCAGAAGCACTGCTGAAATCGCAACACGACCTTGTCGGTTATCTCGTGGCCGTGCCGCAGGTAGTCCGAATAGTCGACGATCTGGAAATCGTCGCTGCCGATGCTGACTTCGCCTTTGCCGAAATTGAAGCGCTTTTCCCATGCATCGACCCAGGCGCCCATGTCGCCCGGCGCATGCCCGATGGCCGTGAAGGGGGTGTCGACATATGTGGCGCCGAAGGCCTTGGCGAAATTCAAGCCCGATATACGGGCCATGGCCTGCCGACCGAAACCGTCATCCCGCCCGGCGCACGTAATCCGCACGCCCTGAGGAAGGAGGCCCTTCGACAGCCGGACGGCAGCGTCACTCGCGTAGAAGTTCTTGTCGACACCGATGTTCAGGCGAAGCGGAAGCTTGAATCTGAACCAGAAGAGGCGGAACGCGACCTCTAATCGATGGCGGAGCTTGAGTTCGGGCGCCATGCATATCGTCGAATAGGGCGAAACCGGGGCCAACAAAATGGATGCACCGGCCACTGGAGTTTTGGGTTCTTAGCGGCGGCGCCGGGCCCTGTAAAGTGCGCCTCCTGCCGCATAATCAGGGTGGCACCTCGCGCTGCTTCCGGCTCTGTGACGCGGAACCCCCGCGCCGGCAAGCGCGTTGCTTGCTCATCGCTCCGCAGCGCGCCTTCGCGACGCAAGCAGAGCCTCCACAAGAGCACAGAGGAGTTCCACCCATGGATTGGAATAGGGTTGAGGGCAATTGGAAGCAGTTCCGCGGCAAGGTCAAGGAGCAGTGGGGCAAGCTCACCGACGACGAGCTGGACCAGGTCGAGGGCCGCCGCGAGCAGCTCGAGGGCAAGATCCAGGAGCGTTACGGATTTGCCAAAGATCAGACCCGCAAGGAGGTCGACGAGTGGTTGAAGCGCATGTGACGGGCGTTTCGGCCTAGCGATATCGCCCGGTAACGGGCGCGCGCCCGGGGCAGGCTCAGGCCGTCCCGGGCCGCGTTGCGTCAAGGGCAATGATTCTACTAGAGTGCACAGTACGGATCGTCCGCTCCCGGTGGTCCGTTTCGCGCCGAGGTGCCGCCATGTCGTTCGATTTCTCGACGCTCATCTGGGTCGTCGTCCTCATCATGTTCTTGCAGCCGCTGCTCATGGGTCGATGGTTTGCCATGCAGCGCATACGCCTCATACGCGCGGTGGAACAGGCTCATGGTTCGCGCGTCATCACGATGATCCATCGCCAGGAGCGCCGCAGCCTGCTCGGCTTCTCCGTTTCGCGTCATATCGATCTCGAGGATGCCCAGACAATCATCGCGGCCATCAAGGAAACGCCGCGCGATATGCCGATCGATCTCGTGCTGCATACGCCCGGCGGCCTCGTCCTCGCCGCCATGCAGATCGCGCGGGCCGTGGAGGCGCATCCTGCCAAGGTCACCGTCTATGTGCCGGTCTACGCGATGTCCGGCGGGACGCTGATCGCGCTTGCCGCCGATGAGATCGTGATGGGCGAGTTCTCGGTGCTCGGTCCGATCGATCCGCAGATTGCGGGCTTCCCCGCGGCGAGCATTGCCAAGGTGCCGAAGATCAAACCGATCGAGCAGGTGTTCGATCTGACCCTGGTCCTTGCGGACGTCAGCGAGAAGGCGCTCGCCCAGGTCAAGCGCGGCGCCGTCGAGCTGCTGACGCCGCAGATGGAGGAGGGGGCGGCGCATGCGCTGGCCGAAAAGCTCGCCGGCGGCCATTGGACGCACGATTACGCGCTGACCGCCGAGGAGGCGCGTTCGCTCGGCCTGCCGGTCACGGTCAACATGCCCACCCAGATTCTCGACCTGATGAAGCTCTATCCGCAGCCTGTCCAGCAGTCAGGCGTGGATTTCCTCCCGATCGAGCTGCCGCGGCGGCAGGCCTGACGCGAGGGTCGTTCGCCCTTAACCATGATGCGCGCGATGATCGGCGACAGCGGCGCCGCCAAATGCTAAGGGCTGAATTGGGATTGGCGGGCCACACGCTCGCGCGCCGGAAGGCGCGGTGGCCGACGGCGGCCACGCGAGCTTGGAGGAGGGTGAGGTGGTTGGTTGCTGCAGAGCTTGAGTTCCGTTGCCAGCACTGGATCGGAACACGAATGCTCGCACATTCCTAGCCTCTCGCAGGTCCATTGATGCGGTTGCGCGCCTATCTCCCCACGCTGCTGATCTTCCTGCTGCTGCTCGGTGCAACAGCGGTTGCGTCGTGGCTTCTATTCACCGACGCCACCGACAAAGCGCGCCGTCAGTTCGAGGAGCAGGCGACGGCGTTCGAAGGCCTGATGGTCGATGCCATGCGCTCCTATCAGCAGGTTTTGAGGGCCGGCGTTGCCGCGGTGAATGCCATGCCGGCCATCACGCGTGAGCAATGGCGCCTCTTCATCAGGGATCTCGCCATCGACGACTTCTACCCGGGCACCCAGGGCATCGGCTATGTCAAGCAGCTGAGGTCCGAGGAGATCGGGGAGTTCGTCGCGGAGCAGCGACGTGCCGGGCGTCCCGACTATAGCTTCCACCCCGAAGGCAAGCGCGTTGGCTATACGGCCGTCGTCTATCTCGAGCCCGAGAACTGGCGCAATGCGCGCGCGATCGGCTACGACATGTTCTCCGAGCCCCGCCGGCGCGCCGCCATGGAGCGCGCGCGCGATACGGGAAATGCCGCGCTCAGCCGCAAAGTCTCGCTGATGCAGGAGACGGGCGAGGATGTCCAGGCCGGCACCCTCATCTACATGCCCGTCTACGCGGACGGCGCGGTGCCGGATACGGTCGAAGCGCGGCGTCGCGCTATCGTCGGATATGTTTACGGCGTCTTCCGGATGGGAGATTTCATTCCGCGGGTGATCGACCGCAATCTGCCTGGCACCTTCCAGCGCCTCCAAGTCCAGATCTACGACGGCGCGAAGCCCGTCGAATCCGAACTGATGTTCGACGACAGGATGCTCACCCATCGCGGCCTGTCGCGGCTGCCACCACCCGAACAGGCGCCTCTGTTCACGGACACCCGGCCGATCACGGTCGCTGGGACGGACTGGACCATCGTGCTGAGCTCGCGACCGGCTCTCGAAGAGATGGTCGACCGCTCGAAGGCCTGGATGGCGCTGCTCGGCGGCACGCTCATCAGCCTGCTCATTGCCGGCATCGTCGGCTCGCTCGCCTACGCGGGCGAACGCTTCGCTGCCGCGGAGCAGGATTTGTCCGCCGAGATCGCGGAACGCAAGCGGGCGCAGGATCAAGCCCAGCTGGCTAATCGCGAGCTGATCCATCGCGTCAAAAACATTCTGGCCATCGTCACGGCTATTGCCTCGCAGACGGCCCGCTACAGCTCGACCGTCGAGGGATTCAACAAGGCATTCCGGGAGCGCCTCTCGTCGCTGGCTCGCGTCCACGATCTGCTGCGCCCCGATCCTGCCCATACGCCGGACCTCGGCACCTTCGTACACGAGATCCTCGCGCCGTACTGCCACTGGCAAGGTGCGCTCGTCACCAAGGGTCCGACGATCGAGGTGACACAGAACGAAGCCGTGCTTCTGAGCCTTCTGTTCAACGAGCTCGCCACCAACGCGACGAAGTACGGCGCTTGGTCGGTGCCAAGCGGTCAGGTCGTGCTGTCGTGGCAGGATCACGTGAACGGCGGTGAGAACATCGTCGTGATCGTCTGGCAGGAACGCAATGGTCCGCCCGTTCAGGCGCCTTCGGCGAGCGGCTTTGGCACGAACGTGATGAAATTCTCGATCGAGCGTGGACTGCGCGGGCGCATCAACACGACGTTCGATCCCTCAGGCGTGCGGCACGAGGTCGAGCTGCCGCGCACGAGCGGGCAGGCCGGAGGCGACGCCGCGCTCGCCGAGCACCGGGAAGGGCTTCAGGGCTGAGCGGCGCGCGCCGGGCGCTGCTCGTAGGCGCCATCAGATGACGCCGAAGATGTTCAACAGGATCAGCACTGAAATCGGCACGCCGAGCATCCAGAGAATGAGGTTCTTACCCATGGACCATCTCCTTTTGCGGATGTGAGGATGTGAGCTTCCGGATCGCGGCCCGCCGCGTCAGCCGGATCCCGCAGGCATAACGCCGCAGCATGTCGATCGTTGCGCCCGCGGGTGCCCGCACGGCGCTCATGAAACTGCCTCTGCAAGGGTCACAGGCTCCTCGGGGCCGGCATCATTGACCTTCCCGTGGTGGCGGCGTGGGGCGCAGTCGAGCTGGGCAACGATCGGTGCGATCGTAGTGTGCACGCGGATCTGCTCTGCCCCGTCGCGCGCCTCCGTTCCATCGGGAAGAGGCGGCGCCGGGCTGAATATGAAGTGGTGCGCGTCGGGAAAGGCACGCGATGCCCGGCGCGCGATCAGGCGAAGCTGCTTCTCGTCGACGCCGCCCACCGTCGCGATCACGAGGGTATCGACATCCTGATACTCCTCCATGGCCTGGAGATCGGCGATCGCAGTGAGGCCCGACGAGCGCGTGGCAACGACGGCGCGGCACGGCGTCTGGCGGCTCACGAGGCGTGCGACGTGCTCGGCAGCGGCGCGATCCACGACGCCGCGGGCGGGAATGACACAGACGGTCGGCGGCTCCTGGCTCGCTTGCTCTCCGGCCTTGTCCTCGGAGGCTTCGAAATAGAGGTCGGAGGTCTCGCGCATGGTCTCGTGCAGCTTCTCGGCCTGCTCGGCATCGACGCGCTGGGCGCGGAGGTCCTGCGCCGCGAGCTGCAGCGCCGGCAGCACGACGCGGTCGCTGATCTCGACCGGCGTCATCCCCTCCGTGTCATCTTCCAATGTCGAAGCGGCGGCGACAGGATCGCCGGCGAGCAGGCGATGATAGAGCTCCTGCGCCGGATCCAGCGCCGGCTCGTCGCCGAAGAGCACGGAGATGAACTCGAGCCCGCGGATATGACGACCGAAGACGACGATCGTCGTCGTGAGCGGCGCGGAAAGCAGGAGGCCGATCGGCCCCCACACGACCGTCCAGAAGCTCGCGGCCACGGCCATGCCGAACGCCGTGAGCCCGGCCTTTCGGCCGAGCATGAAAGGCTCGACGACGTTGTTGAAGATCGTCTCGCCGACGACGAAGAGCGCGACTGCCAGGATGAGGGTGGTCCAGCCGGGATCGACGGCGGCGGCGAGCACGATCGGTGGAATGGCGGCAAGGAGCGGGCCGGCAAAGGGCACGAAGCGCAGCAGTCCGGCGAGGATTCCCCATAGTAGCGGATTGGGAACGCCGATGAGCCAGAGCGAGACGCCGATCACGAGGCCATAGCCGCCGTTCATCAGGGCGAGCGCGAGAAAGAGGTCGGACAGCTTGCCGCCGGCCTCACTGATGGCGGCGGCGGTCCCGCTAAGCCGGTCCGTGCCGGCGATCTTGATGATACGGTCGCGGATATCGTGGTGCTGCAGGAGCAGCAGCATCGCGAACAGGATCGTTATGCCGATCTGAGCGAGCGGCTCGAGCAGGGCGCCGATGCCGGCGAGGATCTCGATGGGCGTTGCCTGTTGCTTCTGCTGGGCGACCACCACGGCATCGCCTGGGCTGCCCATGCCGCGGCCGAGTTCCCGCGCAACATCGGCGCCGAGGGCTTCGACAGCCGTCACGGCGCGTTTGATCAGACCGTCGGAGCGCCCCATGTCCGCGATCGCGCGCACCTTCTGGACGAGGTTTTGCTGGTAGCTTCCGAGGTCGGCGGTGAGCGAAAGAAGCTGCGTGCTGACCGCGAAGGACAGTCCCACGATCAGCAGAAGTGCAAGCGCGAGGACACCGACGGCGGCGACGGGTTGCGGCACGCCGCGCGCGGTCAGTTGCCTGACGAGAGGTGCCAGAACGAACGCGATGATGACGGCAATGGCCAAAGGAATGAAGATGGATTGGCCGACGACGAGAGCCGCAACGACCAGTGCCATGACGATCAACGATGCCGAGAGATTGCGCAGCGTGTCGGCGAGCAGTGGCATCTGCGGATGACCTTTGGAAGGGCGCTGCGTTTGCGTGACGTGTGCGTGACGGGCCTAACACGTCCACGCCGAGGAACGCGGCGCAGCCGTTCCAGGTTGCAGAAGGCCCCTCGAAGCGACCCTGATCGAAGGTCCTGCCGGGATCCGCTTAGTCCTTCACAACAGGCTGGCAGGCCCCGCCGAATGCCCGGGATCAGGAACGATTTCGATCCATCGGGCGTTTGAAGGGGCATCTCTGACGAATTCAGGAGCTGAGACATGGGCAATCTGCTTCACTATGCCGTGGTCTTCCTCATCGTCGCGCTCGTGGCAGCCTTCCTCGGCTTCGGCGGCGTTGCGGGTACGGCGATGGAAGGCGCGCGTATTCTGTTCTGGGTCGCGATCGTGCTCTTCGTGATTGCGCTGGTGGGCGGCTGGATCAGGCGGGCTTGACGCCGCTGCAGTTCCACCGCAGGGCTATCGGCCGGCGTCGCTGGAGGTTGCAAGCCTCCGCCGATCGCCGGCCGCATCATGTTGCGGCCTGGATGTTCTGACGTTTTGGGTTGGCCATGGCGAAGAGCAATCCCGCGACCAGTGCAGCGCGCTACATTCTCATCGTAACGGCGCTGCTGCTGCCGACCCTCTCGCTGGTTCCGCTGGGCGGCCTCTATCTCTGGGAAAAGGGCTACATCCTCTACTGGGCGGTCGGCGCGCTCGTGTGCGTCGGCATCGTAGCGCTGATGCAGCGGCTGCTTATTGCAGGCGCGGTCCGCGCCGCGCCGCCCGAGGCCAAGCGCACCGAGGGGACGGGCGAGGAAGCGGATGCCGGGCTCGCCGATCCGACCTGGAGCCCCCTCGAGGCCAAGGCATGGGCGGACGTGAAGATGGTCGCCTCCCGCGTCGATCTCGGCCGCATGAACGATCTCGATGCCGTCCTCACGCTCGGGCGCAACACCGTCGAGGTCGTCGCCGAGCGTCTGCATCCGACGCGCGAGGATCCTATCTGGCAGTTCACGCTGCCCGAGGCGCTCGCGATCACCGAGCGCGTCAGCCGCCGCCTCGGCCGCATGATCGAAACCAACGTTCCCTTCGGTGACCGCATGACCGTGTCTCAGTTCCTCAGCATCTACCGCTGGCGGCACATGCTCGATGCGGCGGAGCGCGCCTATGACGTCTGGCGGTTGGTGCGCCTGGTCAATCCGGCAACGGCGATCACCAACGAGGCGCGCGAGCGGCTTTCGCGCGCACTTTTCCAGTGGGGCCGCGAGCACGTCATGCGCCGTCTCGTCGAGGCCTACGTCGAGGAGGTCGGCCGCGCCGCGATCGATCTCTATGGCGGCCGTCTGCGCATCTCGCGCGCATCGTCCGATCCGTCCGCCGATGCGCCGGACAGCATTGCGGCGCTGACACGGGCGCCGATCTCGGTCCTCGTGGCGGGCGGCACGAGCGAGGCGCGCGAGGTCGCAGCAGCCCTCCTGCGCATGGTCGAGCAGGACGAAGCCCGCGCCATGCTCGCTAGTCTCGACCGGAAGAATCCTTCGGCATCGACGTGGGATCTCGTCGGGCTCGAGGTGCGCCTCTCGGGGGCCGACATTGCCGCCGGCAAGAACGTCCGTCAGCTCGTCGATGAAGCTCTCGGTGCCGATCTCGTGGTCTGGCCGATTCCTGGCGGCATGGTGACGGATGCACAGCGCGCGGCGCTTGCGGCCGTTGCCGAGCACTTCAAGGCGACACCGAGCCTTCTCGCGCCGGCCGTGCTTCCCGTCCAGCTTATGGCGGGCGCGGCGACACCAGCTGTGCAAGACGCCGTCGCGGCGCTCGAGGCCCAAGGGGTCGTCGTGATGGCGCCGGTCACCATCGATCCGAAGTCTGCCAATCCGGAAGCCGACGGTGCGCGCATTGCCGATGCTCTGCGTCGCGCCCTGGCGCATGCCCGGCGCGTCAAGGCGGTGCGCTGGCTTGAACGCATGAAGGCA
>CAUJKI010000578.1 GCA_963205015.1 Pseudomonadota bacterium | reverse complement strand
ACCAGGCGCTGCTCGCGGCCAAGGCCGGCGCGACGTTCATCTCGCCCTTCATCGGCCGCCTCGATGACATCGGCCAGAGTGGCGTCGAGCTGATCCAGGAAATCCGGACCATCTACGACAACTACCCGGATCTCGGCACCGAGATCCGCGCCGCCTCGATCCGCTCGGAGGAGCACGTCAAGCAGGTGGCGCTCGCGGGTGCCGACGTCGCGACCATTCCGCCGAAGATCCTGCACGCGCTGGTCAAGCATCCGCTGACCGACAAGGGGCTCGAAGCTTTCCTCGCCGACTGGCAGAAGACGGGCCAAACGATCAAAGAATGACGAGTGGAGGAGTGCTGGCGATGGCGCAGTCGGTGATGTGGAAGGAGCTGACGGCGCCGGAGCTGGTCGAGAAGGCCAGGGCCGGCGCGCTGGTCGTGATGCCAGTTGCGTCCATGGAGCAGCACGGGCCGCACATGGCCGTCGGCGTCGACACCGTGCTCTGCGAGGCCGTGTGCCAGCGTGCGGCGGAAGTGCTGACCGCCGAAATGCCAATTGTGGTCGCGCCGACGCTCTGGTGCGGCATGGCCGAGCATCACATGCCGCGCGGCGGCACCTTCACCTTCGACATCCCGACCTATCGTGCGGTGCTTCTATCGTTCCTCAAGAGCATCGAGCGGCATGGCTTCAAGCGCGTGTTCATCGTCAACGGCCACGGCGGCAACATCAGCGCGCTCTCGGCGTTCCTCCCGGATTTCGTGCGCGAGACCGAGTTGACGATCCGCGTCACGACCTACTTCGAGCTGGCGCAGCCAGGCATGCCGGCTATCCTCGAGGACCAGGAGCGCGTGCGCCATGCCTGCGAAGGCGAGACGTCCCTGATGATGGCGGTGGCGCCCGCTCTCGTGCGTGTGGAGAAGCTTCCCGAGGCCGTCGGCCCGACGCGACAGACGCCGATGCCACTGCAGGTCCTGCGGCACCGCTCCTACGGCGAGTTCACGCCGACCGGCGTCGTCGGCGACGCACGCCGCGCGACGGCGGAGAAGGGGCGCCGCCTCATGGACGTCTGCCGCGACGCCCTCGTTGCCGCGATCCGCGATCCGGAGACGTGGAAGGCGTGACGCGCGCAAGCGCGCGCACCTCCCGAAGTCATCAACATGCGAATGGTCGCGGCGGCGCCCGATTGCGGTCGGCCGACATCTTTCCTCCCCATACAAAGACCAGAATCGACCATTCGTGATTCGCTCCAAGGTGATGCGTCAGCCCTGCAATCGAACGGGAGATATGTCCCATGAAGATACCTAGTGCTATTCGCACTGCGCTGGTTGCGCTCGTTGCCTTCTTCGCCATCTCGACCGCCGCCCGCGCCGAAAGCGGCTACGTCACGCTCACCATCTACAAGGCCGGATGGATCATCGGCGGCTCCGGCGGCAGCGGCGTACTCGAGTTCCAGGGTCGGCGCTATCCGCTCTCGACCGGCGGCATCGATTACGGGCTCGTGTTCGGCGGTTCGAAGACGGTCCTGCGCGGTCGGGTGAGCAATATCCGTCGGCCTTCGGATGTTGCGGGTGTCTACGGCGCGGCAGGCGCCGGCCTCACGGTTGGCCGCGGCGCACGCGGCATCATCCTCACGAACCAGAAGGGCGCCGTACTCGAGCTGACCGGGCGGCAGGTCGGATTGATGGCGAACGCCGACTTAAGCGGTCTCGCCATCACGCTGAAGTAGGCTGTCGCGCCAGCGCCGCACCATCATCCCCTCTCCCCGTTTGCGGGGAGAGGGCCACGCCGAAGGCGTGCTTTCAGCACGACGTGAGGGGCGGCATAGCTGCAAACGTTGGCGTGTGCCGCCGCCCCTCATCCCGACCTTCTCCCCGTAAGCACGGGGAGAAGGGGCCGACGCTCGCTCGTCAATCCTCGTCGCCATCCCGCAACAGCCGATCGATTAACTCCGGCTTCATCCGCCTCGTCGAACGTGCGACCGCATGATCATACTTGCGGTCGTTCGGTTCCTTGTTCTTCTGTGCCTTCCGCCCCGCTTTCTTTTCAAAGACCTTAAGCTCCTCAGAGCGTAGCATGTGTTTCTGAGCCGCATTCGTACGCCGTTTCGGAGGGCGATCAGCTTTGGTCATACCTCCAGCTCCTCCCCCTCCACATAAGCCTCGCCCGGCTCTTCCAGCCCGAGCTGGTGGCGGATTTTGCGGATATCCACCGCGGCCGGCTGGAAGGGATAGCTCGCGATGTTCGAGGGCGGGCTGTCGCCGTACGGGCGATCGCACGCCGAGATGTCCTCACGCACCTTGCCAGGACAGCCCGACGTGCGGAACGCAACGCCCTCGTCAATGATCTTGTCCAGCTCCACTTTGGGAATGCCGAAGTCGGCGACCCGGCCCATGTCGTCGAAACGCATGTGCGCGACGCGCACGTCTCGGTAGTCGATGAGGTAGCGCGCGAGCTGCACGCGCCGCCACTGGTCGCGCGGCGTGGCCGGGAGGTGATCCATCAGGGAACCCCTCTCCGGGAAGAAGCAGAACATGTGGCTGTGTCCACCCATGTCTACGAGCTGCTGCACGAGCGTCAGCACATCGTGCTCCGTCTCGCCCATGCCGACGATGATGTGAGCGCCGAACTTCTCTCGCCCGAAAATGTCGCGCGCGTCCTCCAGGATCTCCCAGTACTTCGCCCAGGAATGCGGGCTCGCGACTCCCTTGCCGCGTGTCCGGTCGAAAAGGCCGGGCGTTGCCGCGTCGAGAGCGACCGTGAAGATGTCCGCGCCGAGATCGCGGAGCTGCTGCACGTCGGCGCGCGACATGGTGGTCGGATTCGAGAGGATCGAGACGGGCACGGTCGCGGGATCGACGCGGCGCGTCCATTTCCGCAGGACTGTCACCGTGTCCTCGTCGGAGCGCGGGTGCGTGATCATGGAAATGCACATGCGATGGAAAGGCGTCGCCTCGCCCTGCCCGGCGACGATCTCCACGACCTCATCCATGGGCACGGCCGGCCAGTCAACGCGGATGAAATTTCGGTCTGCGTAGTCGCGGTCCGCTTCGCGATGGCGCGCAAGGCCGCAGTAAGCGCAGTTCGCTCGGCAGCCCTCGGGATAGGTCAGCAGCAGATTGAGGCAGCGCGTACACGAGCAGCGGTGCATCTTGCCCGGCATGACGCCGAGTGTGATCGCGGCGGCCGTCGACATCTGCACGTAGTCGGGCGAGCGCATGTGTGGCGCCAGCCGGTTGTTGTTCGGCAGGTACACGCCCTCGGGCGGCACGTTGTTGTGCTTGACGCGGGCGCCGTTCCTGGCTGCGGCTGGCGTCGCTCCGGGCCTGCGCGGTTCCATGACCTCGTAGGCATTGAAATCGAGCCCGCCGACACCGGCGCGCGACGGAAGCGCGATTTCCTTCTTCAGGCAGGTCAATGTCCACTCCGCTTGGGCGCCGGTAGCTAAGGGATTCGGATATTCGCACATCCGAATGTGAATGCAATGGTGGGATGCCGGGGTGCGCAGCCTGCGCCGCAATCGCGAGCTGGGATCGAAGCGG
Source organism: Pseudomonadota bacterium (assembly GCA_963205015.1). Classification (GTDB taxonomy): domain Bacteria; phylum Pseudomonadota; class Alphaproteobacteria; order Rhizobiales; family Hyphomicrobiaceae. Next base: position 4,975 of record CAUJKI010000578.1, on the reverse strand, counting down.
CGGGCCGACAGGGAGGCGCCAACAAGGTTGCCACCGCCCGCGCAAATCCGGACAGGCAATGCGTCATGCCCTGTCCGGATCGCCAAGCCTGACGCTACTTTATCGCGCGCGATGTAAATTCGATCGGCTGGGCTTCGGGGAATTTCCACGTGCCGTTGAGGATTTCGGCGCGCGGGCGGTAGAGCCGCACGGTGTAGTTCCACCCGCTCATGGTCGGGATGCAATTGGGAATGAGTCCATCGCAACCACCGAATTGGACGGTGACCGCGCCGCCGGGGTCCTTCTTGGCGGTGATGTCGTTGATCGAGTAGGCGTCGTATGGGTTTTTCTGAAAGTAGCCCTCACCATTGTAGACGCTGATGGACCAGAACGCGTCGACAGGCACCTTTCCAACCGTCAGCTTGTAGACTGTCGTGCCGTCGTTCTGGGCTGGCGTGAAGCTCAGGTACGTCGCGTCCTTGTCCGGGTTGCCGCCCCACCCCGCCGCTGTGGCAATCAGATGCCGTACGGGATTGACCTGCCCCTTGGGGCCAAAAGCATTCTTGAACCCGCCGGTCGTAGAAGAGAGCACCAGCAGTGCGTCGCGGATCTTCTTCTGATCGGCCTGGTTCCAGTTCGGAACTTCGTACTTGCCGGGGCTCTTCTGCCTGACCTTGATCGCATCCTGCAGGGCACGGACCTCGTCGAGATCCTTCGGATTCGATGGATCGACGAGCGTGCGTACGGCGGCCCCCACATATCGGGTGCCGACAAGATCCCGGGTCAGTGTCACGGGCTTGCTCCCATATGAGACTAGCGGCACGTAGTGATCCTCACTGATGACCTGAAGTGCCATGAAGCGCTTGCCCGCATCGGGGAGCGTGATCGTCACCGGTCCGACATCGAGATCGAACACGCCCATTGAATAGAGTGTGTCGCGGTTCATGCGGATGACGGTCTGGTTGTCGATCTCCGTCGGCGTGCGGTTGTGCATGAATTTGCCGAAGCCGTCGTCCTTCACGGCCCGGCCCATGTACAGGTCCGACTCGGCGCGGGCGAAATTGTCGATCGTGACCGGGACTGAATTGCCGGACGGTGCCTGCGCGGTGGCGGCGGAGCTTGCGGCCGACAGCAGCAAGATCACGGGGACATGCGTTCCGAGATTTTTCATGACCTCATCTCCCTTGGCCTGAGCTCGCGGCCTTCCGTGCGGCGCAGCCGACGACCGCTCGTCACTACGGCGCCAGATTGTTGCGGCAATGCCCACATCGGAACATGAGGGAGAACCCTGATTGGTCGCGTGTGGAACCTTGAGCGCTGATACTGCGAACGATCCGGATTGCTGTTCTCAGAAATCCAGGAGCGCGTTGTCGATGACCTCCTTCATCACGAAGAACGTGCGCGTCTGGCGCACGGCGGGGAGCGCGATGAGCTGCTCGCCGTGCAGGCGATTGAAATCGGCGATGTCGCGCACGCGGATCTTGAGAAAGAAATCGAAATCGCCGGCGACGAGATGGCAGTCGAGGACGAACGACAGCTTCCGCACCGCGGCTTCGAAGGCGCCGAAGCTTTCCGGCGTCGAGCGATCGAGGACCACGCCGACGATGACGAGTGTGCCGCGGTCCACCATCTCCGGCGCGATTTCAGCTCGGACGCGGCGGATGTGCCCGCTCCGAAATAACTGCTCCGTGCGGCGATGGCACGTCGCGGCGCTGACGTTCACTGACTTGGCCAGGTCGGCATTGGTCATCCGTCCATCGCGCTGCAGGCGATGGAGAATGCGGCGATCGACGCGATCGAGCGCAACAGTTGCGGAAGGATCTTTCATATTATGGCTCTCTAATTGAATTATCACTCATAGAATATGGCTCATGCCGATCCTTGTTTGAAGAGCGCTGCTGATATCGAGAGCACCTTTCTCTTGCACCAGGCTAGGCTCCTGATGAATTCGCGACCAGGGAGACGGTTATGCTCAGGCTCGACAAGTTCGAACGCTACCCCCTCACCTTCGGCCCGACGCCGATCGAGCACCTGCCGCGCCTCACGGCCGCGCTCGGCGGCAAGGTGCAGATCTATGCCAAGCGCGACGACTGCAATTCGGGCCTCGCCATGGGCGGCAACAAGCTCCGCAAGCTCGAGTACATCGTGCCGGACGCCATCGCCTCGAACGCCGACACGCTCGTCTCGATCGGCGGCGTGCAGTCGAACCACACGCGCATGGTGGCGGCGACGGCGGCGAAGATCGGCATGAAGTGTGTCGTCGTGCAGGAAAGCTGGGTGCCGCACGAGGACGCCGTCTACGACCGCGTCGGCAATATCCTGCTGACCCGCCTCATGGGCGCCGATAGCCGCATCGTCCCGGATGGCTTCGACATCGGCATTCGCAAGAGCTGGGAGGAGGCGATCCAGTCCGTGAAGGATGCGGGCGGCAAGCCGTACGGCATTCCGGCCGGCGCTTCCGTGCACAAGTACGGTGGGCTCGGCTATGTCGGTTTCGCCGAGGAAGTGCGCGCGCAGGAAAAGCAGATGGGCGTGATCTTCGACTACGTCATCGTGTGCGTGGTCACGGGCTCGACGCAGGGCGGCATGATCGTCGGCTTTGCCGCCGACAACCGGGCCGACCGGGTGATCGGCATCGATGCCTCGGGCACACCGGCGCAGACACGCGCACAGGTGCGCGAAATCGTCGACAACACGGCCGAGCTGGTGGAGCTCGGACGCAAAGTGCGTGATGACGAGATCGTCATCCTCGAGGACTACGCCTATCCGGCATACGGGGTGCCGAGTGCGGAGACGAACGACGCGATCCGTCTCGCGGCGCGGACAGAGGCCATGATCACGGACCCCGTCTACGAGGGCAAATCCATGCAGGGCATGATCGATCTCGTGAGGAAGGATTACTTCCCCGCCGGCTCGAAGGTGCTCTATGCCCATCTCGGCGGCGCGCCTGCGATCAACGGCTACAGCTATACATATCGCAATGGTTAGGTGATGAAGCGCGCCGGGGTGAGCACTACGTAACGCTGATATCAACAGCCACCGGCGGTCGATCGCGCAGTGTGCAGCTCACCGGTGAATGCGCTTCGCCCCACGCCGCCAGTTCCCGCAGCGTCGTCTCGTCGGTGCCGTCGGCGCCGATCCGGATCGACATGCGGAAATTGCCGAGCGCGGTCGATGCATCAGGGATGCCGACGAGGCCGCGCGCGTCGGACTCGCTTTGCACGTTGACCTCGAGTGTGCGGAGCGCAATGCCGAGCATGGCCGCCCGCATGGCGATCGCCGTTGCGGCGCAGGAGGCTATGCCTGCCCGCAGAAGCCAGCCGGGATTGGAGCCCGCGCCGCCGCCGCCCATGGGCTCGGGCATGTCGGTGGTGGCCTTCTCGCCGGCGGGGCCGGCGATCTCGCAGAGCAGGCCGTCGCGCCATACGGCGGTGGCCGTCGTGTTAGGCCGCTTTGCGGCCGCGGGCTTTTCCAGGAAGAGCCGCTGGGCCCGCTCCAGGGATGCCTTGCCGCTCAGATTGGACATGGATCACCTCCTCGCTATTTGTAGCCTGCAACAACGACGAATTCGCCCGGGATGGCGTAGCCATTGCCCACGCGATAGGGCTCGATGGAACGCAGATAATCGTCATGGGCCATTGCCTTCACGGCGTCGGAAAAGCGGCTGTAGGCGAGCGCGACCGGCCCGCCGACGAACGCTGCAGCACAGGCTTCCGTGGCGTCCGCGTAGAGGAGTGTCGTCTGCAATCGCCGCAGCGAAATGTCCTTGAAGCCGGCGGACGAGAACGCGAGGCGCAACGCATCGCCGGTGCCGATGCGAAAGAACATCGGACAGACTTCGGACTGCACGCACGCATCAACGATGGGGAAGATCGATGCCCATCCGCACATGTGGCGCTCGCCCCACACTGCGCACACAGCGCGTCCGCCGGACTTCGTGACGCGGTGCATCTCCGCTACTGCGTGCTCGGGATCAGGTGCGTACATCAGGCCTAGAGCGCACAAGGCGGCATCGAACGAGCTGCTCGCGAGATCAAGCGCTTCGGCGTCCATCCGTACGAAGGAGACGTTGCCCGTCCGACAGGCTCCCGCGATAGAGCCCGCGACGGCGATCATCTCCTCGGAGATATCCGTGCCGACCACCTCGCCCTCCGGGCCGATATCGCGTGCTGCCCTGAGAGTCACGAGCCCGGTACCGCAGGCGACGTCCAGAACCCGCTCGCCGCGTTTCAACTGGGCCATGTCGAGGAGTGCCGTCTGTGCCGGCTCGAGCTGGTTCTGCCAGTACCGCTCGTAGTGCGCCGCGGCCTTGTCCCAGCCATATCGCTGCACGCGTTTTTGAAGTCTTGCGTCCATTCGGCTTCCACGGGTTGGTTACGTGCCAAGCCTGCCGCCACATGGCCCTTGACGCCATGATTGCAACGCTCGAAAACTTTGCCGGAACGCCAAAAAGCAGGGATGCGCGGCGCGCTGGAGGTTTCGCGGTGGACGTCCTGTCCGAAGTGCTGCGCATTGTCAGATTCTCAGGCGCCATTCACTTCTGCGCCGAGTTCACCCATCCCTGGGGCATTCTCTCCTCCCCTCCCGAGATGTTGACCGCACGGCTGTTCCCGGGCGCGGAGGCGATTACGCCCTTCCACATTGCGACGGGAGGGAAATGCTGGCTGAGTTGGGGCAGTGTTGCGCCGATCGCGTTCGAGGCCGGCGATGTCGTCGTGTTCGCGCGCGGCAGTCAGCATGTGCTGGCGAGCGACAAGAACATCACCCCCGTGCCCATAAGGGACATTTACCGGCCCGCGGCCGATCGGGTTACGGTGCTTCGACACGGCGGCGGCGGCGAGGAAGCCCGCTTCATCTGCGGCTTCCTGCATTCGGACCAGCGCTTCGGCCCGCTCATCGAGGCCATGCCTGCACTGACGTGCATTCGCGTGCGCGACGGCGCGTTGTGGCTCGAGTCCTATACCGACAGCGGTTCCTATGCGCCGCCGGTCAAGCT
>CAUJKI010000577.1 GCA_963205015.1 Pseudomonadota bacterium | reverse complement strand
GCGGGTATTCATTTCGATGAAGTACCAGGGCGCCTCGGGGCCAAGGCTGCCGCCCTCGACGAGGAACTCGACCGTGCCGGCACCCTCATAACCGACCGCGCGCGCGAGGCTGACGGCTGCGGCGCATATCTTCTCGCGCAGCGCCGCGCTCATGCCCGGGGCCGGCGCTTCCTCGATGACCTTCTGGTTGCGCCGCTGCAGCGAGCAGTCGCGCTCGAAGATGTGCACGACATTGCCGTGGCGATCGCCGAACACCTGCACCTCGACGTGCCGCGGCTGCTGCACGACTTTCTCGATCAGCACGGCTGCATCGCCGAACGACGAGAGGGCTTCGCGTTGCGCGCTCTCCAGCGCGGCTGAGAAATCTTCGCCCTGCTCGACGAGGCGCATGCCGCGCCCGCCACCGCCGGCCACGGCCTTGATCATTACGGGATAGCCGATGCGGTCCGCCTCGCGCCGCAGCAGAGCGGGTGTCTGGTCGGCACCGTCATAGCCCGGTACGACCGGCACGCCGGCTGAGCGCGCGACGGCCTTGGCCGCCGCCTTGCCGCCGAGCTGGCGCATGGACGCGCCCGACGGCCCTATGAAGATGAGGCCTGCAGCCTTGCACGCATCGGCGAAGTCCGCGTTCTCCGCGAGAAACCCGTAGCCGGGATGGATCGCTTCGGCGCCCGTCGCCTTGGCCGCGGCGATGACGCGATCGATGCGCAGATAGCTCTCGGTCGAAGGCGAGGCACCGATGTGCACGGCCTCGTCGGCTGACGCAGCATGAAGCGCCTCGCGGTCGGCATCGGAGTAGACAGCCACCGTCGCGACGCCGAGCCGGCGCGCCGTCCGCATGATACGGCACGCGATCTCACCGCGGTTGGCGATCAGGATCTTCGTCAGCATCGGCATACCCTCGTCCGCGCGGCGAGTCGGCTGCTCGCGGCATGGCTACGACCGGCATGTGTCGGACGTTTTCGGGAGGCGTTCAAGGGGGAACGCGCAGCGCTCCCCGACCTGCACAACAGATCCAGCTATTAGTGAGGCTGGTTCTCGGCGCCGACACCGCCGGTGACGTTCGAGTTCATGACGAACTGGCCGAGATGCTTGAACTCGAGGCGCAGCATGACGGCCCGATCAGGCTCGATGCCGCGGAGTGGATCTGTGATGAACGATTCGGTGTACGACGCCGTGAGAACGAAGCAGTCGTCGGCATAGCGAATCTGGATCGTGTCCTGAAGCCGCTCGCTCGTGTCGATATCGTAGCGAATGCCGCCGAGCAGCGTCCAGCGATCCGTCAGACGCAGCGCACCGCCGAACTGCACCTCCTGCTCGCGCCGGAACGGATCCACGGGGTCGGTCGTATCGACGCGCATGTAGGAGTACTGAACCTGCGCACTGAGCGGGCCTGCAGTAAACGATGTGTACGTGTCGTTACGGCGCAACGAGAGATCACGCTCGTCGAAACGCGACTGAGACACAAGACGGAAGCTGTCGACCGGAGCGAAATAGGCTCCTAGCACATAGTCGGAGCGCCGCGTCTCCAGTCCGCTTTCCGGAAGTGTCGGGAAATTATCTGCCGCCAGAGGCCCGATCTGGTTGGGATCTCTGTCACGAAATGCATTGTCACCGCCGAGCTGATAACTCTGGCCGACGATGAAGCGCGCATAGCCGCCGCCGGCCGCCTGATACGTATACTGGAAGCCGACGTTGCCGCGCGTCCCGGTCTCGATGCGATCCCATCCCGAGAACTTGTCGACGTCGAAGAGCAACGTGTCATCCCAGACGAGGCTCTTCGCGTCCTCGATCGGGATGCGATTCTGCGAGATATGAGTCGGGCGCGTTACTACCTGCGCCACCGGCTCGACGATGTGGCTTCCGGCCTGCGTATGCTTGACGAAGGGATAGGCATATGTCAGCGCGGCCACGCCCGTAGCGCGCGTCACAGTACCGTCGTCGTCGAAGGCGTTGGTGTTCGGATCGAACGCGTTGTTGAAACTCGTGACGTCGCCCCGCACGCCGAGGTACGGCGTCCAGACTTGCCCAATGCCGTCGACGATCTTGGTCCGCCAGCGACCATCGATCGAGGCGCGATGCATTTCCCGCGGCGCGCCATCGGCCGGCGTCGTACCCACGTTGGTACGCGTCAGCGACAGTGCATTCATGCTGAAGCTCAGCTCACCGCCAGCCACCGGCTTATCGACCACATAGTTGTAATCGATGACGGGCATGACGCGGCTTTTCGCATCAGCCGAGTCTTCAACCAGCAGACCGCCGAAGTGGTAGAACGTCGCCGCGAAATAGTTGCGATCGCTGATGCCCTGCAGAAAGACCGAGTTGATGCGATCCGTCTGGAGGAGACCGTCGAGACCGTAGAAGCGGCGGAAGGCATCGTCACTTTCGATGGTGATATCCCAGCCGAAGCGCCACCACGACGACAGCGAGAACAGACCGCGCGTCTGCACACTGCCGCGCCAGCCGTCGAGATTTGGGTTCGATCCAGCGGCGAGCGTATCCAGATCCTGATCGATACCGGCAAGCTTCACATCGTAGGCGCCGCGGATGTCGCCCCAGTTCACCCGATGCCGCCACTCGCCCTGCCACAGGACGCCGTGCTGCGACATGTACCTCGGACTGAAGGTAAAGTCGTAGTTCGGGGCAAGCGCGAAATAGTAGGGCACCTCGAGGTGCGTGCCGAGGCGCTCCGAGTGGCCATACTCGGGAGCGAGGAAACCGGAGCGCCGCTTCACCGACGGATCGGCGTGCTGGAACCACGGCGTGTACAGTACAGGCACGCCGAACAGCTCGAAGGCCGCATCCTGATACGTGACGGTGCCGGCCTGCTGATCGTGGATGACGCGGGCGGCGCTGATGCACCAGAGCGGCGGACTGCTGCCGTCCGTCCGGCACGGCGTGAAGCGACCCTGCTCGAACTCCGTGACGCTGCCTTCGCGGCGCACGGCGCGGCGGGCCGTAATGCGCGTGTCATCACGCGCCGTCACACTCAGTGCCTGAACGAAGGCCTCGCGGAAATCGTCCGTCGCGGTCAGCTTGTCGGCGCGCACGACGTTGCCGTTCGGCTCCTTGAGCTGCGCGTTGCCTTCCGCGGTGAGCGTCTGGGCGCCCTGGTCATACACGACGCGATCCGCGGTGAGGATGTAGTTGTTGAACACGATCTCGACGTTGCCGACCGCGATCACGCGATTGTTGGCGGTGTCGTAGATGAGCTCGTCGCCCTGCAGGTAGAGCGGTGCGGCGCGGTCCACCTTGGCCGGCGACTTGCCGAAGATGCCGCCTTTGGATTTCTGGAACTGCTGCTTCGGCGTGGTCAGGTTGCGCACCGGGTCGTCGATGCGAATGCCAGTGCCACGCGTCAGCGGGTCGGTGGCATCGCGGGCAATGCCCGACGACGGCGCGAGAAGCACGGCAGCGGTCACGAGAAGGCCGAGGACGGGGAGTGCGGACAAGATCAGGCGAGCGCGCAGCCACAGCGGCTTGCGCGGAGCCTCCCCTCCGGCCCGAGACTCATGCCCCGTTACTTCCACCTCAGCCGTCCTCCTGGTGCAGCAGCACCGTCAACGACCCGCACAACGCCACGAGGACCGGTACCCATACCGCCATGATCGACGGCGTCAGTCCGGCCACCCCAACCTGCCGAGAAACCTCGGAGAAAAGGAGAAATCCCAAACCCCCGATCGCCCCCATCCCCACCATAGTCTGTAAGCCACCCGAACGGAATGACCGCAAAGACACAGACGCGGCCAAAAGGACCATCACGGCCAGCAACATAGGCCGGCTGAGATGGAGATCGTACTGGACCTGGAATCTGGCTGCAGAGAGGCCCGCCCGCTCGGTCTCGTCGATAATCCCGGGCAGTTGCCAGAATGACAGAGAAATGGCCGATCCGAGTGCATCTCCGATACGGTCCGGCGTCAGGTAGGTGCTGACCGCGAAAGTCTCGAACTGCTCGGGCTCGCGGCCCGGGCGCGCGACCTTGGCCTGCTCGAATTGCCAGTAGCCATCCCGAAGCAGGGCGCGAACCCCCTCCACACGCTCGACAAATCGCCCTTCCCCATCGAATTGCAGCAACGTCGGGTTGTAGATCGCCAGTCCATCGCGCGACGCAGCGCTTGCACTCAGGACGGATGATCCGTCGACGCTCTGCTGACGGAGCCAGGCCCCACTGGCACCTCCGCCGAAGGCTGCCGAAGCCTCGCGTCCGTAAAGCTCAGCCAGAAGACGATCAGCCTCCGCCCTCGTCACCGCAGCAAGCGGATTGAACGCCGCGGTCGCCATCACACCCAGCAGAATTGCAACGAGAATTCCCGGCGCGACGAACTGCCAGGCGGACATCCCGGCCGCGCGCATGACCGCCAGCTCAGAGCGGCGGTTGAGCTGGATCAGCGCAACGCCGCTGCCGACGAGGACGCAGAACGGCAGGAGCACTTCCACGTAGCTCGACAGGCGCAGCACGACGATCAGTGCGACCGATCCGATCGGAATGCTGCCCGTCCGACCCGTCATGCGCAGGAGCTCGACGAGGTCGATCATGACGATCAGAGAGGCGCATACGGCGAGCGTGCCCATCATGGCGACCACGAAGCGGCCGCCGACATATCGACTGAGCGTTCCGAACGGCCCTCTCATCGCCGGGACACTTCCATTCTGGGCGGGGCCCCGGCAGTCCGGCGGGCAGGCCCTGTGCGTCGCGCCCGCCAGCGCTCGCCGACCCGATCGAGCCGTTCACCGACCGCCGCCGCCAGACGCGCCCATGGGGTGTTGGTCCGCCGCGGGCGCATGCCGGCGTGGGCATGGGCCGCCGCCAGCAATGCCACGCCGATCGGGACCGCATAGACGAGGGGGATCGCCGCAGGGCTCACACTAATGAGGTTGGTCACCGTCAAGCCGCCCACGCGGGCCGCCGTTGCCAGCACGAAGGCGAGGACGAGCGCCTGCCCCCGTCCTTGCCGCGTGGTGCGCGCCTGACCGAGCAGGGCGATAGTGATCATCACGAATGTCAGCGGGTAGAGCGGGCTCGAGAGGCGTTCGTGAAGCTCCTCGCGGATGAGGTTGCGCGCGCGCGGCGTCGACACGTCCTCGGGGGCCGGATTGAGCAACTCGCTCAGATAGCGCTCACGAGGGCGCAGGCCGCGCTGCTCGGCCTTGGACTCGAACTGCGCAAGATCGACGCCGTAGCTCTCGAAGGCGATGATCTGCGCCGCCTCGCCCGGCGTGGCCTTGCGCAGGATGTGGCCGGTCTGCATGAGCAGGAAGGTCTCCCCTCCCTGCTTCACGATCCGCGCGCGATCAGCGAGAAAAGTCGTCGTCTGCTTGTCGTCGCGGGCGTCGTTGAGCACGAGGCCGAGAAGCTCGCCCGAATGCGCGCGGTCGCGCACGTGGAAGGTAAGCCCACGCTCGGGGCTCGTGAAGCGGCCGGGCTGGATCACCTGCGTGATGAGGTCCGTCCGGACCGCGATGATCGCATCGCGCAGCTCCCGGTTAGCCCAAGGCATGACGATGAAATTGAAGACGAGGACGACGAGGCTGACCAGCACCGCCAGTACCAGCAGCGGCCGTGCCGGCGCCCACACCTTTGCGCCCGCCGCGGTCATGACGATCAGCTCGCTGTCGGCGCTCAGGCGGTTGAGGAGTTGGATGGACGCAATCAACAGCGCGACGGGCGCGATCACCGTCATCAGGCCCGGCAGGCCGAGCAGCGTGATCTTGAGGAAGGCAAGGGCGTCCTGCCCCTGCGCCGTCACAAGGTTGAGCTGGCGGAGCGCCAGCGCGATCCACACGAGCGATGTCAGCGAGAGGACGATCATGACCGTCGTCGTCGCCGCCTGACGGAAGATGTAGCGTGAGAGCGTGCTCATGCCCTATCCGTCACGGCGTCCGGCATCCGGTCCAGGCCGAAATCCGGCGCGTGCACTGTTTCCCCCATCAAGCCGTTGCGGCCACCCCGGAATCGCCGGCCATGCTGCGGAATGGTTGCGCGAGCAAGGTGGCGGAAATTCGGCTGTTCACGGATAGCGGGCCTCACGGGCGGCGCTTCAGAAACGCGAGCACGCCCTCCTTGTAGCGCCTGTCGCCGACCGCCTTCATGTGATCGCGTCCTTCTATCACCAGCGCTTCGGCACCCGGGATGATCGCCGCCAGTTCCTCGGCCGAACCGCCGATCACATCCTCGCTGCCGACGGCGACCAATACTGGACATTCGAGCGTCGCCAGCGCCTCCGAGCGGATGGGATCGCGCGCACCGCGGATGCAGGCCGCCAAGGCCTTGAGATCGCTGCGCGTTTGCTCGGCGAAGGCGCGAAACGTGCGCGCCGTCTGGCTCGTGACGTCATCGATCGACGGCGCCTCGAGCGCATGGGCGATCGGGCCCGTGCCCGCCATCGGGCGCACCATGTTGATGCCGAGCCCGCCGAAAATGGCCGAGCGGACGCGGTCGGGATGCGCCATGGCGAGGAAAGCCGTGATGCGCGCGCCCATGGAGTAGCCCATGACGTCGGCGCGGGCGATGCCGAGATGATCGAGGAGCGCGCGGGCATCCTCGGCCATGGCCGGCGCCGTATACGCCGCCGGATCGTGCAGCTTGGCGCTCTCGCCGTGCCCGCGGTTGTCGATCGCGATCACGCGGCGGCCGTCCGCCTTGAGCGTCTTGACCCAGCCGGGATCCACCCAGTTGACAGTCCGGTTCGAGGCAAAACCATGGATCAGCAGGATCGGATCACCGTCGCCTTCATCGAGGTAGGCGATCTCGATGCCGTCGTGGAGGAATTTGGCCATGGGCCTCTTGTCCAGTTCGTGAGCGCCACCTGCGCCTTCGGCTCCCCTACCATTTCGGGAGGCGAGCCGCTATGGTGCGCCCCGCTTCATCCGCAGGCACGATCCCCGGCATCCCGGGCGGCGCGCCGAAAGCCAAGGGAACACTCCAATGGCCGCGAGCGTCGTGCCGCATTTTGCCAATGACCTCGGTGTCGAGAAAATCTACATCGGCGCCCGGGAGCTTCAGTGCATGGGCGCACGCGCACCCTTCGACCATCCTCATGTCTACCTCGACATGGGCGCCGACTCCCAGATCCTGTGCCCCTACTGCTCGACGCTCTACGTCTACGATGCCCGGCTCGGCGCCGGCGAATCGGAACCGAAGGGCTGCCTCGTCGCAGCGGAGGCCGAAGGGGTTTGAGCCCCAGGCATGACACGCGCTGAGCCCGTCCTGATTGCCGGCGGTGGCATCGCCGGGCTCGCAACGGCGCTGGCCCTCGCCGGGCGCGGCATCTCCTCACGCATCCTCGAGCAGCGGGAGCGCTTCTCGGAAGCCGGCGCCGGCATCCAGATCGGCCCCAACGGGGCCCGCGCACTCATGGCCCTCGGCGTCTCACCTCTACTCGCTGCGCACGTAAGCGTTCCTGAGGAAATCGTCGTCCATCAGGGTGCAAGCGGCAGCATTCTCACGCGCATGCCGCTCGGCAACTGGATTGCCGCACGCCATGGCGCTCCCTACTGGGTCGTGCATCGGCGCGACCTGCAGGCCGCGCTTCTGGAGCGTGCCCGATCGGTACCGGGCCTCGCCATCGAAACGGGCTTCGCCATCGCAGAGATTTCGGACAACGGCGACCACGTCACCGTGCGCGACAGCTCCGGCTCGACCGTGCGCGGTCCCGCGCTGGTCGGCGCCGATGGCATCCGCTCGCGCGTTCGCATGGCGCTCGCACCGGACACACAGCTTCGCTTTTCAGGCAAGGCGGCCTCACGCGCGCTTCTGCCGCCCGAAGCCGCCGCCGTGCTCGGCGACTCCGCTTCCGTGGGCGTGTGGCTCGTACCCGGTGCCCACGTGGTCCACTATCCGGTCACGGCCGGCGCGCAGGTTGCCGCTGTCGCCATCGTGCCCGATGACCGCATGACGGATGATTGGGCCGCGCCGAACGACTGGAGCACACTCGCCCCCCACCTAGCCGGCTTCGCACCCGAATTGCGCAAGGCCCTCGCGACTGCGCCGGAATGGCGCCGTTGGGCGCTGCTCGAAGCGCCTCCCCTCGCGCATCTCGCCAAGGGCCGCATTGCGCTCGCTGGCGACGCCGCCCACCCTGTGCTGCCGTTTCTGGCCCAAGGCGGCGTGATGGCGCTCGAGGATGCCCTTGTGCTCGCCGATGCGCTCGCCGCCCGTCCCGATGATCCGTCCGGCGCGTTCAAGGCTTACGAAGCGGCCCGCTACGCCCGCGTCAACGCGATCGTTGCTACATCGCGCCAGAACGGCCGCATCTTCCATCTTTCTGGCCCGGCGGCGCTCGCGCGCAATCTGGCGATGGCCGCCGTGCCGGCCACGCGCCTCATGGCCCGCTATGATTGGGTCTATGGCTGGCGGCCGCCGGCCTGAATGGGCGGCCCGATCAAAGGAGACTGATTGTCATGCGCCTCGACGCCGTGCCGACGGGCAATAGCCCCCCCGAGGACATTAACGTCATCATCGAGGTCCCGGTCGGCGGCGAGCCGATCAAATACGAGATGGACAAGGCCTCGGGCACGCTGTTCGTCGATCGCTTCCTCTACACGCCCATGCGCTATCCTGGAAACTACGGCTTCGTCCCGCACACGCTTTCCGCCGACGGCGATCCGATCGACGTTCTCGTCTGCAACACGCGCGCGATCGTGCCGGGCGCGGTGATCAACTGCCGGCCGGTCGGCGTGCTCGTGATGGAGGATGACGGCGGCGGCGACGAAAAGGTGATCGCGGTGCCGTCCCTCAAGCTGACGCGCCGCTACGAGCGCGTGCGCAACTTCACCGATCTCCCCGATATCACACTGCAACAGATCCAGCACTTCTTCGAGCACTACAAGGACCTCGAACCCGGCAAATGGGTGAAGATCCACCACTGGGGCGATGCCGACGAAGCACGCCGCCTCATCACCGAGGCCATGGAGCGGGCGCGCGGCGGCTGACCGCCGCGCACTTTGCCGGTCATTTGTCGAGCCACACGTTATCGAAGCGCCAGTTGTTGTAGATCGAGTTCTGGTGCAGGACGTGGGCTTTCACATGCGGGTGCCAGCAGGTTCCCGCAAATCCGTGGAAGATGATCGGCCGGGCCGCATCCTTGATGAGGATCTCCTCGCTCTGCCAGACCAGCTCCTTGCGCTTGGCGACATCGATCTCGCGCGACTGCGCTTCGATCAGGCGATCGACCTCCTTGTTGCAATACTTCGTGTAATTGCGCTCCGAGCCGCACGAGTAGCCCTCGACCATGGTCACGTCCGGCTCATCAACGCCGGAGCCCGTCAGGTTGAGCACGACGGCATAGTCGCCGCGCGTGACGCGACCGTAGTAGAGGGTCGATTCGATGATCTCGAGCTCGGCATCAAAGTAGATCTGGTTGAGCTGATCGACCAGCAGCACCGCCGGATCCTTGAAGGCCTGGAAGTCGCGCGTGCCCACCTTGACCTTGAGCTTCTTGTCGGGGCCATAGCCCAGCCCCTGCATGATCTTGCGCGCCTTCTCCCGGCGCTCGGCGGGCGTGCCCGCATACTCCGCGAACTTCTGGAGCCGGGCCGTCGGCATGCCCCAGTTGCCCTCGGGCTCGGCCATCATGGCGCCCGAGATGCTCGCCTTTCCGGCCGTCACGATCTTGATCATGGCCTCGCGGTCGAGCGCGAGCGTCATCGCCTCGCGCAGCTTTGGATCGTCGAAGGGCGGCTTCTCGCGGTTGACGAGCAGATTCGTACTGACCCCCGAGGGGACGAGCTGGCAGGCGGCCTGTGGCGAGCGGTTCAACACGTCGCCCACCAGCGGCGCCGTGACATCGGCAACGAAGGTGATGTCGAACTCGTTGGCCGAGAAAGCGAGGAGGCGCGTCGACCGGTTGCCGATGATGCGGACATCGATCCCATCAAGATAGGGACGACCCTCGCGCCAATACTCCTTGTTGCGCTCCATGCGGATGATGTTGTTGGCCTCGAAGGCCACGAACTTGAAAGGCCCGGTGCCGATCGGTTTCGTGCGCATGTCGCGCGTCGCCACGTGGCAGGGGTAGACCGGCGACATGTTCGACGCGAGCAGGCTGAGGAATGACGCCTGTGGGCGCTCGAGGACGAACGTGAACTCGTGGTCGCCCTTGATCTCGATGTCCGTGAGGGCCTGCCACCAGAGCTTGCGCGGGTTCTTGCGGAAAGCATCCTTGTCCTTGCCGAGAATGCGATCCCACGTGCATTTGACGTCCGCCGAGGTGAACGGCTTACCGTCGTGCCATTTCACGCCCTGGCGCAGCTTCATCGTCAGGCGGGTGTTGGTCGCATCCCAAGCCCAGCTTTCGGCGAGCTCCGGCCGGATGACCTCCGGCTTGTTGATGGGCTCGGCCTGATCGTAGATGACGAGATTGTTGAAGATCGGCGAGAAGGCGAACGCGGTGGCGACCGTCGCCTCCTCGATGATCGAGGCGCTTGGCGGGTTCGAGCTGTTGTAGGTCCGCAGGATGCCGCCCGATTTCTGAGCCGGGGCAGCCGTCGGGGCGATCATGCACACCGCAAATGCCAATGCGGCAGCACCGCGCTTCACGCGGTTCATCATCGTATCCTCCCTATGTCGTTCTTGCTTATCGGCACCGGTTCGTTGACCGGCACGCGGGCAGTGTTTCACCCATCGGACGGCACATCAAGTGCCCCCGGATCGGCACAACAAGGCCGTATCGTGCTAGCCTGAGCAAAACAGCGGAGGAAACCATGGCAGCCAACGACCGCGAGGTGCTTCATGCGCTCAACGAGAACTATGTGCGCTCTGTCGCCGAGTCCGACGTGCGCTGGTTCGACGAGAACCTCTCCCAGGATTTCCTGAACACCAACCCCGACTGCTCGATCGTCGACCGCGCAGGCTTCCTGAAGCGGATCTCGAACCCGGTCGGCGTCGCAGGCCTGCACCCGGAAGACGTGAACATCCGCCTCTTCGGCGACTTCGCGATCATTCACGCCCGCACGGTCTACACCAAGCCCGACGGCAGCCAAGGCACCGGCCGTTACACCGACATCTGGGCGCGCCAGGGCGGGCGCTGGCTCTGCGTCGCCGCGCACGTCGCCCGTGGCTGAAGGCGTCTTATTGCCGGCGGCCCTTCCACGCGGGTGCGGGCAGATGCTATAGGGCCGCCAGCGAAAATCCGGCGGCCGCGGGCCAGGGACGGGTGTCATGAGCGAGATGAAGCTGGCCGTGATCGGCGCAGCGGGCCGCATGGGGCAGGAGCTGATCCGCACCGTGCAGGCCTCGAACGGCGCTGCCGTGATAGCCGGAGCCATCGAGCGGTCCGGCTCCAATGCACTCGGCCAGGATGCCGGCCAGCTCGCGGGCGTCGGCGCCCTCGGCGTCAAGATCACCGACGATCCCCTCGACATCATCGCCAAGGTCGACGGCGTCCTCGACTTCACCGTGCCGACCGTCAGCGCCGAGATCGCAGGGCTCGCCGCCAATGCCCGCATTGTCCACGTGATCGGCACGACCGGGTTCGGGCCCGAGCACGAGGCCGCCATCAAGGCCGCCGCCCGCCACGCGACCATCATCAAGGCCGGCAACATGAGCCTCGGCGTGAACCTGCTGGTCGCGATCACGCGCAAGGTCGCACAGGCCCTCGATGCGGATTTCGACATCGAGGTGCTGGAGATGCATCATAAGCACAAGGTCGATGCGCCGTCAGGCACCGCGCTCATGCTCGGCGAGGCGGCCGCGGAAGGGCGCGGCGTCGCGCTTGCCGAGACGAGCGTCCGCTCGCGCGATGGTCATACGGGTGCGCGGAAGCGCGGCGACATCGGCTTTGCGACGCTGCGCGGCGGCAATGTCGTCGGCGAGCACAGCGTCATCTTCGCCGCCGAAGGCGAGCGTGTCGTGCTGAGCCACATCGCCACCGACCGCGGCATCTTCGCCCGCGGCGCCGTCAAGGCCGCCCTCTGGGGCCGCGGCAAGGGGCCAGGGCTCTTCACCATGGCCGACGTTCTCGGGATCTGAGCGGCGCTTCAGCCGTTAGAACAGTACGCCACCAACCAACGGAATAGCCCGCGACCATGACCCATCTTCTCGTCCTCGTGCGCCACGGCGAAAGCGAGTGGAACAAGCTCAATCTGTTCACCGGCTGGAAAGACCCCGACCTCACCGAGAAGGGCGTCGAGGAGGCCAAGCGCGCGGGTCGCCTCATCAAGGAGGCAGGCCATCGCTTCGACATCGCCTATACGAGCGCCCTCACCCGCGCCCAGCACACGCTGCGCCTGATCCTCGCGGAACTCGGCCAGTCGGAACTGGAGACGATCCGCGACCAGCGCCTCAACGAGCGCGACTACGGCGATCTCTCGGGCCTCAACAAGGATGATGCGCGCAAGCGCTGGGGCGAGGAGCAGGTGCACATCTGGCGACGCAGCTACGATATTCCCCCGCCCGGCGGCGAGAGCCTCAAGGACACGGCCGTGCGCGTGCTCCCCTACTATGAGGCCGAGATCTGGCCGAAGCTGAAGCGCGGCAAGAGCGTGGTCGTCGCCGCACACGGCAATTCGCTGCGCGCCCTCATCATGAAGCTCGAAGGGCTCTCCGGCGAAGAGATCATCAAGCGTGAGCTCGCGACCGGCGCCCCGATCGTCTACGAGCTCGACGATGCCGGCAAGGTCGTGAACCGACGGGATCTTGTCGCATAGCGCTCGCTCCAGTCGCCGGGATCGAGCTCGCTGAATGGGCCGGTCTTGATGCCCGCGAGCGTGCGCAGCATCTGTCCCTCCGCAAAAGGCACCCTCGACGCGAGCCCGAAGGTCGCATCGCGCACGAAGCCGAGCACACGGCTATCCGACTGAAAGAACGGCGTCAGCCAGCGGCTTGCAAGCTGATAGAAGGCGACGTGGCGCCGTCGCGCCGCATGGAAATTGCCGAGCGCGTCCTCGATCGTCTCGTCGCGCCTCAGCGCCGCGGCGAGCGTCAACGCATCGGTGAGCGCGAGATTCGCGCCCTGGCCGAGTTGCGGGCTCGTACCGTGCGCGCCATCGCCGATCACGGCGAGACCGAGATCGGGGCAATACGGCCGCTCGATCACCACATCCGCGTAGGACACGAAGGAGAGGTCACCCGGTGCGCGCACGCCATCGAGGATCGGCGCGACGTCCGGCCAGAGCGCCGCGACCCGCGCCTTCCATGCATCGAGGCCCGCCGCCATCCATGCCTCGCGCTGGTCCACGCGCACGCTCCAGAAGAAGGCGCACCGCTCGGTCGGATCATCCGGCAGCCTTCCGATCGGAAGCACGCCAATCATGACCGGTGCGCCGTCATAGCATTGCATGAGCGTCGTGCGACGCTGCCACCTGTCGGTGATCGGCAGAGCCGCCCAGATGGCGCCGTAGGTGAACTGGCGATCGCGGATGCGCCCACCGAGTAGCCGGCGCAATGGCGAACGCATTCCGCTCGCATCGACGACGAGGTCGTAGGGTCCATGGTGGCGGCCCTGTTTGTCGACGATCACCGAGCGGCGGTTTGCATGGTGCTCGACGCGGACAGCCTCGACGCCGGTCGCAATGGGTATGCCGAGGCGTACGACCTCGTCATGGAGCAGTGTGAAAAGGCTCGCGCGATGAATGCCGAGACCGAAAAGATGCGGCCGAAGCCGCCGGTAGTCCATGGCGAGCACGCGGCGCCCACCGACCGTGCGCCCTTCGAGATCGTGGATGGTCGCGCCGAGTGTCCGCGCCCGCCCATCGAGGCCGAGCTGCGCGAGACAGGCGAGCCCGGTCGGTTGCAGCAGAAGCCCGGCTCCGACAGGACGCGCTTCATCGAAGCGCTCCAGGAGTTGGACATGATGACCGTCGCGGGCGAGGAACGCCGCCGCGGCAAGCCCGCCGGTGCCAGCCCCTACGATACCGATGCGCAGGTTCCGCATCCGATCATTCCGCTCCGCGAACCATGGATAGACCGCCGGATGGACGCTGCCCCACCTACGTCGCGGGGGTCGCGGCGCCGGCAGCACGCCGCCGCTCGGCAGCATTACGGCCAGCCACCAGCCAATAGACCACGCCCGCGGCAAACCCGCCGGTCATGAAGGCCGCAACCGCGTAGTTGTTGACGATGGTCGGCGCGCCCTGCAGCTCGCTCGCGTACTGCGCGAGGAAACCAGCGCCGGCAATGAGCAGCGCGACCAGCGCATAGTAGAGCCATTCACTGATGCCGCGCCATTCGGCCAAGGCCGCGGCAATCAGAGCTGGAGCCGCGGCAAAGATCACGACCTGGATGGAGCTGGCGAGGAGCTGGAAGCCCGCCATGGAAAAGCGGCCGGAGCCCGGGCCGGCATCGACCAGCTCCACAGGCGTGAAGACGAAGGCCACCAGAACCAGCGCAAAGGCGACGCACGCCAGAGCATAGCCGGCCAATATCCAAAGTACGCGCAACAGCATGGTACGCCCCACCGAACCCCGTGGTCCGAGGGGCAATTATAGGGATCGGTCAAGGCGCAGCAAGAGAACAGCCATTGCCGCCGTCCTCGTCACCGGCCTGGGCCGGTAAGCCGGCCGCTCCGCGCGCGGGGTGCATAGGCCATTGCCGCGGCCGGGCTTGACGCCGGGCGGCTGAGGCGTAGAGGTTCAGCGTCATCCAACTGAATGAAAACGACGGGAGTTCTGGGAGAGCATGGCCGGATGAGCACCAAGGGCAAAGCGTACATTGTCGGGGCCTATGAGCACCCGACACGCAAGGCGCCGGACAAGTCGCTAGCGCAGCTTCACGCCGAGGTCGCCAAGGGCGCGATCGATGACGCGGGGCTCAGCAAGGACGACATCGACGGTTATTTCTGCGCGGCCGGCGACACGCCCGGACTCGGCGGCAACTCGTTCGCCGACTACATGGGACTCCGCCTCAAGCACATCGACACGACGGACACCGGCGGCTCGTCCTACCTGCTCCACGTCGGCCATGCGGCACAGGCGATTGCGGCAGGCAAGTGCAACATCGCGCTCGTCACGCTCGCCGGCCGCCCCCGCTCGGAAGGCGTCCAGACGGGCACCAACCCGCGCATGGGCAATCCGAGCCAGCCGGATCTCCAGTTCGAGTTTCCCTATGGCCCGGCGACGGCAAACATGTATGCCATGTGCGCGATGCGCCACATGCATCAGTACGGCACGACGAGCGAGCAGCTTGCCTGGGTCAAGGTCGCAGCCTCCCACCACGCGCAGTACAATCCGCACGCGATGCTGCCGAAGGTCGTGACGGTCGAGGAGGTCGTCAACTCGCCGATGGTCGCCGATCCGCTGCACCGGCTCGACTGCTGCGTCATTTCAGACGGCGGCGGCGCGCTGATCATCACGAAGCCCGAGATCGCCAAGAGCCTGAAGCGGCCGCTCGTCAAGGTGATCGGCACGGGCGAAGCCGTGAAACATCAGATGGGCGGGCGCGATCTCGACCTCACGTTCTCGGCCGGCCGCTGGTCGGGCAAACGGGCCTTCGAGGAAGCCGGCGTCAAGCACAAGGACATCAAGTACGCCTCGATCTACGACAGCTTCACGATCACGGTCGTGATGCAGCTCGAGGATCTGGGCTTCTGCGAGGTCGGCCAGGGCGGCAAGTTCGTCTCGGACGGCAACCTCATCTCGGGCGTCGGCAAGCTCCCCTTCAACACGGACGGCGGCGGGCTGTGCAACAACCACCCCGGCAACCGCGGCGGCATGACCAAGGTCATCGAGGCGGTGCGGCAGCTCCGCGGGGAGGCCCATCCGAAAGTGCAGGTCAAGAACTGCGACATCGCGCTGGCGCATGGCACGGGCGGCTCGCTCGGCACGCGGCACGTTGGCGCGACGGTCATCATGGAGCGGGAGTAAGCGACAATGGCAGGTGAAGAGAAAGTCTATCCGGTCGTTCCCGCGACCCCGGGCTCCGAGCCCTACTGGGAAGGTGCCAAGGCCGGCAAGCTGATGCTCAGCCACTGCAAGCCGTGCAACACCTCCTTCTACTATCCGCGCGGCGCTTGTCCGAGCTGCCTCTCGACGGATGTCGAGTGGCGCGAGGCCAAGGGCACGGGCACGATCTACACCTACTCGGTCATGCGCCCGGCCAAGCCCGTCTACGTGATCGCCTACGTGACGCTCGACGAGGGCGTCTCCATGATGACCAACATCGTCGATTGCGATCCGGCATCCGTGAAGATCGGCCAGAAGGTCAAGGCGGTCTTCAAACCGCGCGAGGACGGCAGCAAGATCGTCTGCTTCGCCCCGGCCTGATCGGCACCTCCTGACGACCCTGACGACTCGTAGGCCCTGGCGGGCAATCACCCGCCGGGGCCTCTTCTTTGTAGCCTGGCCCTGCGTAGCGCACCGTCTTTGGGCAGATTGCCTGCTCACGCCGCACCATTCCCGACCGCGACGACTGTTTTGCAGGCAAGGTGGGCTGGCTGCCTGATTATTCATCATCGCCGCTACCCATGAGCCCCTTATCCCTCCCACGCACTCCACCTTACATCGCTGAACCCATTACATATTCAGCTTCCTCCACGGGTTGGCACACGGCTTGCGACCGGCGTTAACCGTCAGTTCACCCGTCACAGGAGGAAGGCATGCTGAAACGTCGGAACGTGCTCGCGGGACTAGCCGCGGCGGCACTGGCGGGAGGCGCACTGCTCGCGAGCGCACCGCTCGCCCAAGCCCAGGACACGATCAAGATCGGTGTGCTCCACTCGCTCTCCGGCACCATGGCCATCAGCGAAACGACGTTGAAGGACGTCATGCTGATGCTCATCGATGAGCAGAACAAGAAGGGCGGCGTGCTTGGCAAGAAGCTCGAGGCCGTCGTGGTCGACCCTGCCTCGAACTGGCCGCTCTTTGCGGAGAAGGCGCGTGAGCTCATCACGCAGCACAAGGTCTCGGCCGTCTTCGGCTGCTGGACGAGCGTCAGCCGCAAGTCCGTGCTCCCGGTCTTCAAGGAGCTGAACAACATCCTCTTCTACCCCGTGCAGTACGAGGGCGAGGAGAGCGAGCGCAACGTCTTCTATACGGGTGCGGCACCGAACCAGCAGGCCATTCCCGCCGTCGACTATCTGATGAGCAAGGATGGCGGCGAGGTGAAGCGCTGGGTGCTTGCCGGCACCGACTACGTCTATCCGCGCACGACCAATAAGATTCTCGAAGCCTACCTCCTCGCGAAAGGCGTCGCGAAGGAGGACATCATGATCAACTACACGCCGTTCGGCCATTCCGACTGGCAGACGATCGTGTCCGAGATCGTGAAGTTCGGCAGCGGCGGCAAGAAGACCGCCGTCGTCTCGACGATCAACGGCGACGCCAACGTGCCCTTCTATAAGGAGCTCGCCAACAAGGGCGTGAAGGCCACCGACATCCCGGTCATCGCCTTCTCGGTCGGTGAGGAAGAGCTCGCCGGTCTCGACACGAAGGATCTCGTCGGCCACCTCGCGGCCTGGAACTACTTCCAGTCGGTCAAGAATCCTGGGAACGACGAGTTCATCAAGAAGTGGCAGACCTTCACCAAGAACCCCAAGCGCGTCACGAACGATCCGATGGAAGCCCACGTCGTCGGCTTCGCCATGTGGGTGAAGGCCGTCGAGAAGGCGCAGTCGTTCGATCCGGATAAGGTCATCGATGCCCTTCCCGGGATCGAAGCGCCGAACCTGACGGGCGGCATCTCGAAGATGCTTCCGAACCACCACATCACCAAGCCCGTGCTGATCGGCGAAATCCGCGCCGATGGCCAGTTCGATGTCGTCTGGCAGACGAAGGATCTCGTGCCCGGCGACGCCTGGACCGACTTCCTCGATGGCTCGAAGGACCTCGAGGCAGACTGGGTCGGCAAGAAGTGCGGCAACTTCAACATGAAGACAGAAAAGTGCGGCTCCTGACCGTGCGCCAGTGTCCCGTTTCCGAAGTTCGCCACTCCTCGATACTAGCCGCGCGAGCGAACTTCGGAATCAAAAAGGGACACTGGGAATATCCCCTTGGCTAGTGTGATTCAGATCGAGAAGTTCGCTCCGTACCATGCGCCGAGATGAGGCGAATTTCTCGATCATCACACCAGGGCAGCGCGGCCTCCTCCGCGCCGCTCCCATGCAGCAAGCGTGCAGGCGTGCGTCTCCCCGCCACTTCGGCGGGGAGATCGTCTCCGAACCATCGCATCGGCATCTGCGCCAACATTCGGAGCTGACCGCATGAGCCGGCTGATCCGCCTCTGCATTGTCCTCGCCTCGCTTGTCGCCGGGCTTGCGATCACGCCTCAGCGCGCAGTCGCCGCGCCGGAGGATCTCGCCGCCGGCCTCGCGCTCATCGCCAAGGACAGTTTCAACGACACGATCGCCGGCATCGACGCGATCGCGCGCTCAGGCGCGCCGCATTCCGCCGCGCTCGTCGAAGCCCTGCAAGACCGCCGCCTGCTGATCGATACGGCGAATCAGAAAGTCTTCTATCGCGACGCCGCCGGCGCCGTGCGCGACGCACAGAGCAACGATGTCGCCGCAGACCCGCCCGCGAATCTGACGGCCGTGCGCCTCAACAACCGCGTGCGCGGCGCGGTCAATGCGGCGATCGGCGCGCTGAGCCTCATGAACCCCGATCCCGTGCGCCGCATCCAGGCTGCGCAGGCCGTGATGAAGTCACGCGATCCAGCAGCACTCCCCGTTCTCGAGGCCGCGATCGCTGCGGAGAAGATTGCGAACGTACGGATGGAGCTCCAGCTTGCCTGGGCAGCCGTCACGTTCAACAAGGCGGATGCTTCGCTCGACAAGCGTCAGGAGGCCGTCGCCCTGCTGCGCGAGGCCGGCACGCGCGATGCCGTATCCATTCTTCGATCGCTCCCCGCCGATGCCGCCACGCCGCTCCGCGAGGCGACGAGCAGCGCCATCAGCTCCATTGAGCAGCGGCTTGCGCTCTGGGGTTATGCCCAGAATATCTGGTACGGCGTCTCGCTCGGCTCCGTGCTGCTGATCGCCGCGATCGGACTCGCCATCACCTTCGGCGTCATGGGCGTCATCAACATGGCGCACGGCGAGATGGTCATGCTCGGCGCCTACACCACCTTTGTCGTGCAGGAGTTCTTCCGCACGAGTGCGCCGGGCCTCTTCGATTACTCGCTGGCTGTCGCCATCCCGCTCGCCTTCCTCGTTGCCGGCGGCATCGGCGTCGCCATCGAGCGCGGCGTCATCCGCCATCTCTATGGCCGCCCGCTCGAGACCCTGCTCGCGACCTGGGGCATCAGCCTCATTCTCCAACAAGCCGTGCGCACGACCTTCGGTCCGACGAACCGCGAGGTCGGCACGCCGCAGTTCATGTCGGGCGCCATGGAGGTCGGCGGCCTCGTCATCACCTGGAACCGGCTCTACATCGTCATCTTCGCCGGGCTCATCTTCGTCGGGCTGCTGCTGGCGCTGCGCTACACGCCACTCGGTCTTCACATGCGCGCCGTCACGCAGAACAGGCGCATGGCCTCGTCCATGGGCATCCGAACGGGCCGCGTCGATGCGCTGACCTTCGGCCTCGGCTCGGGCATCGCGGGGCTCGCCGGCGTCGCGCTCTCACAGATCGACAACGTCAGCCCGAACCTCGGCCAGAGCTACATCATCGACAGCTTCCTCGTCGTGGTGTTCGGCGGCGTCGGCAATCTCTGGGGCACGCTCGTCGGCGCGCTTTCGATCGGCATGGCCAACAAGCTGCTCGAGCCCTATGCCGGCGCTGTGCTCGGCAAGATCGTCCTGCTCGTCGCCATTATCTTCTTCATTCAGAAACGACCACGCGGCCTGTTCGCGCTCAAGGGGAGGGCGGTCGAGGCATGATCACGCGCGCCCTTCTCACTGACGACCGCACAGGCAAGTGGTTCCTCGCGATCGTGCTCGGCCTCGCCGTAGTCGTGCCGCTGCTGCATCTCGCAATGCCGCCGTCCTCGCCCTTTCATATTTCAACGGCGACGATGGCACTGCTCGGCAAGTATCTCTGCTTTGCCCTCCTCGCCCTCTCACTCGATCTCGTGTGGGGCTACTGCGGCATCCTTTCGCTCGGCCATGGTGCCTTCTTCGCACTAGGCGGGTATGCCATGGGCATGTACCTCATGCGGCAGATCGGGACGCGCGGGGTCTACGCGCACCCGGTGCTCCCCGATTTCATGGTCTTCCTCAACTGGAAAGAGTTGCCATGGTACTGGTACGGTTTCGAGAACGCCTGGTTTGCCTTCCTCATGGTGATGGCGGTCCCCGGCCTGCTCGCGTTCGTGTTCGGCTGGTTCGCCTTCAGAAGCCGCGTGACGGGCGTCTATCTCTCGATCATCACGCAGGCTCTGACCTACGCGCTGATGCTGGCCTTCTTCCGCAACGACATGGGCTTCGGCGGCAACAACGGCCTCACGGACTTCAAGGACATTCTGGGCTTTCCGGTTCAGGCGAACACGACGCGGGCCGCGCTCTTCGCAGTCTCGGCGCTGGCCTTGGTGCTCGGATACCTCGTGGCGCGGGCGATCGTCGCGTCCCGGCTCGGCAAGGTCCTCGTCTCGATCCGTGATGCGGAGAGCCGCACGCGGTTCCTTGGCTATCGCGTCGAGCACTATAAGACGTTCGTCTTCACGGTGTCGGCCATCATGGCCGGCATTGCCGGCGCGCTCTACGTGCCGCAGGTCGGCATCATCAATCCGAGCGAGTTCACGCCGGCAAACTCCATCGAGGTCGTAATCTGGGTCGCCGTCGGCGGCCGCGGTACGCTTGCCGGCGCCGCGCTCGGCGCGGTGCTCGTGAACTTCGCCAAGACGACCTTCACCACGGGCTTCCTCGCGCCCTACTGGCTTTTCATGCTCGGTGCGCTCTTCGTGCTGGTCACCATATGGCTGCCGAAGGGCATTCTCGGCACGCTCTATGACTTCTGGGCACGCCGCCGCCCCAACGAAGAGCCGGACGCGAAACCCGCATCCGTCCCGCAGCCAGCCGAATAGGACACGCACCATGACGACGCTGGTTCCCGCGGACGCTCCCGCACCCTTGACGCCGAGCCTTCTCTATCTCGACGGCGTCACCGTCTCCTTCGATGGCTTCCGCGCTTTGAACGAGCTTTCACTGCAGATCGCCCCCGGCGAGATGCGCGCGATCATCGGCCCCAACGGCGCCGGCAAGACCACGATGATGGACGTCATCACAGGAAAGACGCGCCCCGACACGGGCGAGGTCCTTTTCGACCGCGGCGTCGACCTCACACGCCTCGACGAAGCCGCGATCGCCAATCTCGGCATCGGGCGAAAATTCCAGAAACCGACCGTCTTCGAGAGCCACACGGTGGAGGACAACATACTGCTCGCTCTCAAGGGTGACCGGCGCGCGCGTGCCGTGCTGACGGCACGCACGAGTGATCAGGAAACGCGCCGCCTCGACGAGATCCTGGAGATCGCCGGGCTCACCGCCCAGCGCCATCGCCTCGCCGGCCTCCTCAGTCATGGCCAGAAGCAGTGGCTCGAAATCGGGATGCTGCTCGCACAGGATCCGAAGCTCCTGCTCGTCGACGAGCCGGTTGCCGGCATGACGGACGCGGAAACCGAGGCCACGGCCGCGCTCTTGAAGCGTATATCCGCCGCTGATCATTCCGTCGTCGTTGTCGAGCACGACATGGCGTTCGTGCGCGCGCTCGGCGTGAAAGTCACCTGCCTGCATGAAGGCTCTGTACTCGCCGAGGGCGCCATCGACACCGTGTCGGAGAACCCGCGCGTGATCGAAGTCTATCTCGGGCGCTGAAGGAAAGGAGGCCGCGCCATGCTGAAAGTCCAGGGCGTCGACCTGCATTACGGAGCCGCGCAGGTGCTTCGCGGGGTCGAGCTCGAAGTGCACAAGGGCGAGGTGACCTCGCTCATGGGTCGCAATGGCGTCGGCAAGACGACGCTGCTCCGCGCGATCGCGGGCCATCATCCCGTGAGCGCCGGACTCATCGAGTGGGACGGCCAGACGCTGAACGGCCTGCCGCCGTACGAGCGAGCGCGGCGCGGCATTGCGCTCGTTCCCCAGGGGCGCGAGATTTTTCCTCTGCTGACCGTCGCCGAGAACCTGCAGACGGGCCTCGCCCCGCTCAAAGGCTCCGAGCGCCAGATCGACGACGAGATCTTCACGCTCTTTCCCGTGCTGAAGTCCATGTTGCGGCGGCGCGGCGGCGACCTT
Organism: Pseudomonadota bacterium; assembly: GCA_963205015.1. Taxonomy (GTDB): domain Bacteria; phylum Pseudomonadota; class Alphaproteobacteria; order Rhizobiales; family Hyphomicrobiaceae. The sequence goes on along the minus strand of CAUJKI010000577.1, from coordinate 364 downwards.
TCCGGCGGCCAGCAGCAGCAGCTCGCGATCGGCCGCGCGCTGGCCATGCGCCCGAGTTTGCTCGTACTCGACGAGCCCACCGAAGGCATCCAGCCCTCGATCATCAAGGACATCGGCCGCGCCATCGACTATCTGCGCAAGAAGGGCGAAATGGCGATCCTGCTCGTCGAGCAGTATTTCGAGTTCGCCCGCGATCTCGCCGACCGCTATGCCGTCATGGAGCGCGGGCAGGTCGTGCTCTCGGGGACGCGCGCCGAGATGGTCGAGACCGACGTGCGGCGTAGGCTATCGGTGTAGCTACTTTCCCCCTCTCCCCGTGCTTACAGGGAGAGGGGTGGGGTGGGGGGCAATAGCTCTCTCGATA
>CAUJKI010000576.1 GCA_963205015.1 Pseudomonadota bacterium | reverse complement strand
AGGCGACGTTCCTGCAGCGAGCGCAAGAGCACGACCGTGCTCGCGACCGACAGCGACAAGCCAAACACCAGACCGGCTCCCACGGACCATCCGAGCAGGTACGAAAGACCAATGCCGAACACGGTCGCAACGGTCATCTGGCCGAGCGCCCCGGGGATCGCGATCGACCGCACAGCCCAGAGCTCGGTTACCGAGAAATGCAGCCCAACGCCGAACATGAGCAGGATGACGCCAATCTCGGCAAGCTCATTGGCGAGGGTCTGATCGGCGACAAAGCCCGGCGTATATGGGCCGACGACAATACCCGCGACCAGATAGCCGACGAGGGGCGAGAATCGCAGGCGTTGAGCCAACGTCCCCAGGACGAAGGCCAGCGAAAGCGCGGCGACGATCGTGGGGATAAGGGGCGTATGCTGCACCATAATCCGACAAAGGCCCTAGGCTTTAAAAGACGTTCTCCCCCACCTGATCCGGCGCACGCGTAACCCCGCGCGATCATTATCGGTTTTTCGCCGCGATCAAGGTTGATTGCTCGTGTGAGAATTTCAGCATATTGAACCGCGCCCATTCCGCCAACCCAAAATCGGCGGCTAAATATTGTTCCGAGCGCGCCTTTTTCCGTGGCTTTCACCCAGGCCTCTCTGCCATCCAGGCCTCTTTGCGCACCAGCTGCCGGTTCTCGAGCGAGCCTAAGGTTGCTGGGCGACGCCTGCGCAATAGCCCTGTGGAAGTCGCGCGTACGGACAGTCGGCGCGCGCGAGATCGCAAATCTCTACCTCTTGAGACGAACGATCAGTTTTCGCGATCGCAGCATTGGAGGCGCCGCCTTGATGGGGGTAGCGCAACGCAGTCTTCTCCTTGGAAGATAAATTAGAATATCTAAAAAGGAGGTGGCCCAACCATGAACATCGAGGTCTCCAGGCGAAGGTTCTTGCAGCTGGCAGGCGCCGGCGCGGCAGGAACTGCCATCGGGGCCCTGGGCTTTGCCGAGGCGGAGGCTCAAGTCTCGGCCCACGTGAAGCCCTTCAGGCTCGTTCAGACCAAGGAAGCGCGCACCACCTGTCCCTACTGTGCCGTCAGCTGCGGGATGATGGTCTATGCCGCGCCGAACAAGGCGAGCAACGGCAAGCTCGAAGTCGTGCATATCGAAGGTGACGCCGACCACCCCGTCAACCGCGGAACGCTGTGCCCGAAGGGTGCCGCCGCGATCGACTACATCCGTTCGGCGACCCGCGTTAAGACGCCCATGTACCGCAAGCCTGGGACGGCCAAGTTCGAGCCAGTGACCTGGGACTTCGCGATGGAGCGCATCGCGAAGCTGATGAAGGAAGACCGCGACGCGAACTTCGTCGAGAAGAACGCGGCCGACACCACTGTCAATCGCTGGACGACGACGGCCTTCCTCTCCGGCAGCTCGGTCACCAATGAGACCGGCTGGGTAACCTACAAGGTCGCGCGTGGCCTCGGTCTGCTGCAGATCGAAAACCAGGCGAGGATCTGACACGGACCGACGGTGTCCAGTCTGGGCCCGACATTCGGTCGCGGAGCGATGACCAACAGTTGGACGGATATCAGGAACACTGATCTCGTCCTGATTATGGGCGGCAACGCCGCCGAAGCTCACCCCTGCGGATTCAAGTGGGTCACCGAGGCGAAAGCCGAGCGTGGCGCCAAGCTCATGGTGGTCGATCCGCGCTTCACGCGGTCGGCGGCTGTTGCCGATCACTATGCGCCGATCCGGCCGGGAAGCGACGTCGCCTTCCTTTCGGGCGTCGTGAACTACCTCCTCAGCAACGACAAGATCCACAAAGAGTACGTGCGCCACTACACGAACGCGTCATATCTGGTGAAGGAAGGCTACGCCTTCAACGAGGGCTTCTTCTCCGGCTACGACGAATCGAAGGCGACGTACGACCGCAGCTCCTGGGAGTACGAGATCGGTCCGGACGGCTATGCCGTGCGCGATATGACTCTCGAGCACCCGCGCTCGGTCTTCCAGCTCATGAAGAAACATTTCGCGGTCTATACGCCCGAAATGGTCAATCGCGTGAGCGGCACGCCGCAGGACAGGTTCCTGAAGGTGTGCGAGTGGATCGCCTCGACCGCCAATGGCGAGCGGGCGATGACGATCATGTACGCGCTCGGCTGGACCCAGCATTCGCATGGCGCCCAGAACATCCGCACCGCGGCCATGATCCAGCTCCTGTGTGGCAACATCGGCATCCCCGGCGGCGGCGTGAACGCACTTCGCGGACACTCCAACGTCCAGGGCATCACCGACGTCGGCACGCTCACGGCAGCCATTCCCGGCTACCTGAACCTGCCGACCGAGACCGAGCCGACACTGGAGTCGCACCTCGGCAAGCGGACGTTCAAGCCGCTCCAGGCCAACCAGACGAGCTACTGGCAGAACTACCGGAAGTTCTATGTGAGCTTCCTGAAGTCGTTCTACGGCGCCAAAGCGACGCCGGAGAACAGCTTCGGCTACGACTGGCTGCCCAAGCTCGACGTGCCCTACGACTGCCTTCGGATGTTCGATCTGATCAACCAGGGCAAGACGACCGGCTTGATCTGCCAGGGCTTCAACCCGCTCATGGCCATCGCGGACTCGAACAAGAGTGCCGCCGGCCTCGCGAAGTTGAAGTGGCTCGTCAGCATCGACCCGATCGAGACCGACACGGCACGCTTCTGGGAGAATCACGGCGAGTTCAACAACGTCGATCCTGCCAAGATTCAAACCGAAGTGTTCATGCTGCCGGTCACCTCGTTCGCCGAGGAAGCGGGCAGCATCACGAACTCAAGTCGCTGCATCTCGTGGAAATGGCAGGCGGCGGATCCCTATCATGACTCACGCACCGACGTGGTCATCCTGGCGGATCTGTTCAACCGCATCCGTAAGCTCTACGACACTCAAGGCGGCAAGGGTGCCGAGCCGCTCATGGCCGTCGACTGGTCGTACAAGAACCCGGCAGAGCCCCACGCCGACGAGCTTCTTCGCGAGCTCAATGGCAAGGCACTGGTGGATCTGAAGGACGCCAGCGGCAAGGTCACGCGTCAGGCCGGCCAGCAACTCGCCAGCTTCGGCGAGATGCGAGACGACGGCTCCACCGACGGCTCCATGTGGATCTACACGGGCGTCTACGGTCCGTCGGGCAACCTCTCGCAGCGTCGTGACAACAGCGATCCGTCAGGTCTCGGCGTCTACGGCAACTGGGGCTTCTCGTGGCCCGCCAACCGCCGCATCCAGTACAATCGCGCCTCGGCCGATCCGGAAGGCAAGCCGTGGAGCGAGCGCAAGAAGTTCATGTACTGGAACGGCGAGCGCTGGACCGGTCCGGATGTACCGGACTACGTGCCGACGATCCCGCCCGAGCGTGCCACCGGCCCCTTCATCATGAACCCCGAAGGCGTCTCCCGCCTCTGGGTGCGTGGGCTGATGGCGGACGGCCCCTTCCCCGTCCACTACGAGCCGTTCGAGTCGCCGGTGACGAACCCGGTCTTCCCGAAGCTGAAAGGTAATCCGGCCGCGCGCATCTTCGAGCGCGACCGGCCGTCATTCGGCAACGCGAAGGAGTTCCCGATCGTCGCCACGACCTACCGTCTCGTCGAGCATTTCCACTACTGGACGAAGGGCGTGCACATGAACGCCGTCGTGCAGCCCGAGTTCTTCGTGGAGATGTCCGAGCAGCTTGCGGCCGAGAAAAACATCAAGCACGGCGATGTGATTCGCGTGTGGTCGAAGCGTGGATCGGTCAAGGGCAAGGCACTCGTGACCAAGCGGCTCAAGCCGCTGACGATCGACGGCAAAACCGTCCACTACGTCGGACTGCCGCTCAACTTCGGTTTCATCGGCGAGGCCCGCAAGGCCAACCCGATCAACGGATTGACGCCGCCTGTCGGTGACGCCAACTCGCAAACGCCGGAGTTCAAGGCATTCCTGGTCAACGTCGAGCGCGTCGCGACGCCGGTAGCATAGGGGAGAACAAGAAAATGTTTCCAGCAATCCCCAATCCGACGACCGACAAGTCCGCCGCACGTTTCGGCGACAAGGACCTGATGCGCCGATCGGCATCCACGGTAACTCCGCCTGCCAAGCGGCAGACAGAGGTCGCCAAGCTGATCGACGTGTCGAAGTGCATCGGCTGCAAGGCGTGCCAGACCGCATGCCTCGAGTGGAACCAGCTCAACGAGGAAGTCGGCATCAACGTGGGTGTCTATGACAACCCGCATGACCTGACGGCCAACAGCTGGACGCTGATGCGCTTTACTGAATACGAGAACCCGGAGAGCGGCAATCTCGAGTGGCTGATCCGCAAGGACGGCTGCATGCATTGCGAGGATCCGGGTTGCCTCAAGGCGTGCCCCTCGCCGGGCGCGATCGTGCAGTACTCCAACGGCATCGTCGATTTCGTGAAGGAGAACTGCATCGGCTGCGGATACTGTATCAAGGGCTGTCCCTTCAACATTCCCCGCATCTCGAAGGCGGATCACAAGGCCTACAAGTGCACGCTCTGCTCGGATCGTGTCGCTGTCGGCCAGGGTCCGGCCTGCCAGAAGGCCTGCCCCACGCAGGCCATCGTGTTCGGCACCAAGGACGAGATGAAAGCCTGGGCGGCGAAGAGAGTGGCTGATCTCAAGTCGCGCGGCTTCGACAAGGCGGGGCTCTATGACCCCCCCGGCGTCCAGGGCACGCACGTCATGTACGTGCTCCACCATGCCGACAAACCGCAGCTCTATGCGGGCCTTGCCCAGAACCCGAGGATCAGTCCGATCGTCGAGGCCTGGAAGGGTGTCGGCAAATACGCAGGCATGGCGCTGATCGGCCTCACGGCCGCGGCCGGCGTCATCCATCACTTGCTGCAAGGCCCCAACCGCGTGACCGCTGAAGACGAGGAGAACGCGGAGAAGCTGGCAGGAGGCAAGTCGTGAGCACGCATGATGACGGAAGCGGCGCGCACCTTCGTGTGCGCCGCTACTCGGGAAGCGCCCGCATCAATCATTGGATCGTGGCGATCAGCTTCGTTCTGCTGCTGCTGAGCGGGCTCTCGCTGTTCCACCCGAGCCTCTACTGGTTGAGCGGGCTGTTCGGCGGCGGGGCGACAGTGCGCTGGCTCCATCCCTGGATCGGCGTGGTCCTGGTCGTGGCGTTCATCGGGTTGTTCCTGCGCTTCTTTGCGCAGAACCTGCCCGAGCGCACGGACTGGGTCTGGCTGGCACGCATCCGCCACGTGCTGAAAGGCGACGACGAGTACCTGCCGGAGGTCGGCAAGTACAATGCCGGGCAGAAGTTCGTCTTCTGGTCGCAGTCGATCCTGGTGGTGATACTGTTCATCACCGGTCTCGGACTCTGGGAGCCCGGTCTCGCCTGGGTCGAGAAGACCTTTGCCTTCAAGGCGACGATCGATCAGCTTCGGATCGCCGCCCTGATCCACGCGAGTGCCGCCGTGATCGCCATCACGATCTGGATCGTGCATGTCTATGCCGCGATCTGGGTGCGCGGCACCTTCAGCGCCATGACCCGCGGGTTCGTCACCGGCGGGTGGGGCTGGCGCCACCACCGCAAGTGGCTGCGCAAGGAAGTGGACGAGCACAAGACCGATCGTCCGCGCGTCACGCCTGCCGAATAGGCGTCGGGATTCTTCCGGGCTCCATTGAAGGCCCGGAGGAACCCTTCCCTGGCTCCATCGTTGGCGAGATGATGGGCCGCGCGCGGCGAAACACGAACTAAACACAGAGGTACTGATGCCTGCTGGACGCCGCATCGTCGGCGACATGACTGACATCGGAGAGCAGGCAAAGCCCCCCTTCGCCGTACTCCCCGATCCATCATCGCTCTTCCATGACCGCGCCGAGCGCCTGAGCGCCCTGGCGCCCGGCCATGCGCTCGCGCCCTATCTCGATTTTCTGGCGAAGCTCGCCGCGGCCCAGCACGAGATCGCATCCGAGTTGCCGCCCGCGACCCTGCCCCACGCCGATCGCGTGGCGCAGTCGCTGGCGCACGGAATGCCGCCGCTCTCGCGCGCGACGATGGTGCCCGATGAGGCCATGCTGGCCACCGTCGAGCGTCTCGCCGCGCGTCTCGGCGAGACATCCCTCCCGCCCGCATCCTCGGCTGCCGTCGCGACTCTGCGAGAAGCGCTGGCGTCGAGCGGGCAGCATCTCGTCTCAGCCGCCCTCAAGGACGACGCACCTGCCGAGAATATCGCTGAGCGCGTTCTGATCCTGGCGGGCCTGCAGGTGCATTTCTCCCGCCTTGCCGCCATGCTGGATGCCACCGCGCTGAAGCCGATCGCCAATGCTGCCTGTCCAACCTGTGGCAGCCCGCCGATGGCGAGC
>CAUJKI010000575.1 GCA_963205015.1 Pseudomonadota bacterium | reverse complement strand
ATCTCGAGAGGCTGATGACGTCCACCGACGAGACCGTGCATCTCTCGATGCTCGATCCTTCAGGCGGCGTGATTTACATATCGAAGGTCGAAAGCGATCGCTCGATCCGCGTGCAAACGCAGCTTGGAAAGCTCAATCCTTCTCACCTGACCGCGACGGGGCGCGCGATCCTGGCCTTCCGTGAGGATGTGACGAAGAAGGTCCTTGCGCGCCCGCTCAAGCCATCCACGTCGCTCAGTATCGTCGATCCGAGACGCATTCGTGCCGTATTGGCCGACGTGGTTCGTAAAGGCGTGGCGATCACAAAGGGCGAGAACCATCCCGAAATGGGCGGCATTGCTGCGCCGATCCGGGATCATAGCGGTGAGGTCGTCGCTTCGTGCGGTATAGCCATTCCCGTATTCCGTATGGACAAGCAGCTCGTGGACCGCTGCACGCCCTTGGTCATCGCTGCAGCGACAACGATTTCCGAAAAGCTTGGATACGAAATCGGCACCAGCCCAGCGCGGCTGTACGGGACGTCCTGAGATGCAGGCCGAAGGAGAGGTCGGAACAGTTGGCGACATCGCTCGCCACTGGTCGCACGTGTCTCCTCATGCAATAGCGCTCGAGGATGGCACTGCGACGCTCACCTACCGACAACTGGATGAGCGTGCGAACCAGTTTGCGGCGTATCTGACCCTTGCCGGAGTTCGCAAGGGTGAGGTCGTGTCGGCTCTGTTGCCGAACGGCTGCGACTATGTCGCCATCGTCCTGGCAGTGGCGCGTGCTGGCGCCATCCTATGCCCGCTTAACCCACGCTTTACGGCCCACGAGCTTGCCCGCCTCGTTCGTGTGGCAAAGCCGGTGCGGATGGTTGTTAACGCCGATCGTCACGCCGTCTTGAGTGATCCGCTGCTGATGGACCTCTGCCCGCGAGAGCGGATGATTTCGCTGGCGGACGCCGAGGCTCAAGCTCTTGCGAAAGCCGAGCTCCCCCCGATCGATACTGAAGATTTCTTCAGCCTGATGTTCACGTCGGGGACTACCGGCGAGCCAAAAGGCGCGCTGGCGACGCATCGTGCACGCCGAGCGTGGATAAACAGCGCTATCCACGAGTATGGCATCACGAGGGACGACGTTTACCTGAGCGCCATGCCGCTCGTACACTCCGCCGGCATGACGATGGCGTTGACGCATCTTCAGGCCGGCGCGCGCGTTCGCATTATGCCGCGCTTCGATGCGGCAGAACTTTTGAGCGCAATCGAGAGAGAGCAGGTCACGTCCGTACTGGCCGTGCCGACGATGCTGTCGATGTTGGTGGCTGCGCTCGATAGTACGGAGCGTGCGTACGACCTCTCCAGCGTAAGACGCGTCATAACGTGCGGCGCACCGCTTTCACAGAAGACAAAGAGCGCCGTTCTGAGCCGGATCTCATCGCAGCTCTACGATTTCTACGGCTCGACCGAATGCAACAGCATGACCGTGCTGAAGCCGTGCGATCAGATGCGAAAGGCGCGGTCGGTTGGCAGGCCCTTCGCGAACGTCGAGATCATGGTCGCGGGCTCGTCTGGTGAAGCACTGCAGCCGGGGCAGATCGGCGAGGTCTGGAGCCGCAACCCATCGACCATGAGCCGGTATTTGAACCTACCGGAGGCAACGGCAGCGGCATTCTCCGGTCACTGGTATCGCACAGGCGATCTCGGCTACCTCGATGAAGATGGCTATCTCTACCTTGCCGGCCGCGTGCAGGAGATGATCATCAGCGGCGGCATGAATATCTTTCCCCCGGAAATTGAGAACGTTCTCATGGAGCACCCCTCCGTGCGCGACTGCGCGATCGTGGGTGTTCCGGACGAGACATGGGGGCAGGTGGTGAAAGCCTTCATAGCACCTCGTGGTGAGGCTCTGCTCTCGCTCAGCGATGTTCAATCTCACTGTTGCAGGCAACTCGCAGATTTCAAGAAGCCGAGGCAGATCCAGATCGTTGCGGAAATTCCGCGGAACGCAGGAGGCAAGATTGTCAAGGCGGCTTTGACGAGCACGCAGCACTACACAGCGTGAGCGTTACGGCTTCTTCTCTCGACATTGAAGAGCCTGAGTAACGGGCCCCTAGGAAGCGCAATCAGGAGGAAACAATGCAAATGCGCTGGAGTCTGAATTCATTGGCATGGCGATCGTCGGCGACAGCAGTCGGTCTGGCGAGTCTGATCGGCGCGTGGGCAGGAGGTTCACCTGCTCGGGCTGAAGTCAACGAAATACGCATCGTCCGGCAGTTCGGCATTCACTATCTGCCTCTTGTCATCATGGAGCACGAGAAGCTTCTGGAGAAGGCCTCTGCCGCTGACGGTCTCAAGGATCTCAAGGTGACGTGGGCGCGCCTCTCGGGCGGCGCCTCTGTCAACGACGCGCTCCTGTCCAGGGCGGTCGATCTTTCGGCGGGAGGCGTCGGGCCGCTCCTTGTGCTTTGGGATCGCAGCAAAGGCGGTAAAGGCGATGTGAAGGCGCTCGCGGCAGTCAGTGACGTGCCGATGACGCTGACGACACGCAATCCGAACATCAAATCGATCGAGGACTTCACCGAGAAGGACAAGATCGCCCTTCCTGCCGTAAAGACGTCGATGCAGGCCGTGACGCTCCAGATGGCGGCGGCCAGAAAATGGGGCCCGAAGGAATTCGAGCGCCTCGACCGCTTCACGATGTCTTTGCCGCATCCTGATGCCACGACTGCGATGCTGTCCGGCGTCGGCCAGATCAACTCGCACTTTACGGCAGCCCCCTTCGATTTCATTCAGCTCAAGCAGCCCGGTATTCACGCGGTGCTCGACAGCTACGAAGTCTACGGCGGGCCTGCGACGCTCATTCTTCTCTACGCCACCGAGAGCTTCTGTAATGAAAATCCCAAGACCTGCCGCAGCGTCGTCAAGGCTATGGGTGAGGCTATGGCCCTCGTGCGGAGCGACAAGAAGCGAGCCGCCGAGATCTATCTCAGCGTGACCAAGGAGAAGACGACGGTCGAGGATCTCGTCTCGATGCTCGAGAATCCCAAGATCCAGTTCAAGCTGGAGCCAAGCGCGACCTATCCTGCCGCCGAATTCCTGCATTCGATCGGCCGCCTCAAGAGCAAACCCGAGTCCTGGAAGGACTACTTCTTTCAATTCTCTCACAATCTGAGCGGCAGCTGACGATGTACGTAGCAGGTAGCGCCGCGCCCAGGACGGTGGCGGCGACAAAATCACCGGAGCATTCCGGCCAACGCCCAATGCGAGAGAATGACGTGCAGACGAGCTCAAAGCCTGTTCTGTCCGGGCGTGGCGTTACGCTGCAGTACAAGACGCCTGATCATGTGGTGGTCGCAACCTACCGTGTAGACTTCGACATCCACGCTTCGGACCGCTTCGTAGTTCTTGGCCCCTCAGGTTGTGGCAAATCAACGCTCCTCAAGGCCGTGGGCGGCTACATCACGCCCACGGAAGGCGAGATCCGCTTGAAGGGAGAGCTGGTTCGCCGACCAGGCCCCGATC
>CAUJKI010000574.1 GCA_963205015.1 Pseudomonadota bacterium | reverse complement strand
CGCGAACGTTGCGCAAATCTCTGCCCTCACCCCGGTCTCTCCTCATTGGAGACAATGGGGAGAGTGGAAAGTGCGCCGAGGCCTCTCGACAGGGCCGGCACCAACAAAAAACACGACAGGAGGGGACGATTTCGTTGCTGCGGAACGCTCAGATGTGGGGCGGCCTCTTCTGGCTCGTCTTCGGCATCTTCATCGCCTCCCAGGGTTATGAGCTCGGTCTCGGCGAGGCGCGAGAGCCGGGCTCGGGCTTTGCGATCTTCTGGCTCGGCCTGCTGACCGCGGCGTTTGCAGCCTCGATCACTTTCGGTGCCATTAAGAACGGCAGCGAGGACATTGCTAGCCTGTGGCGGGGCACGCGTTGGCCCAAGGTGCTGCTGATCATCGTGATGCTGCTCGTCTTCGGCTTTCTCTTCGAGACGATCGGCTTCATCGTCTGCTCGCTTGCGCTGCTTCTCGTGCTGATGCGCATCGTCGATCCTGTGCCGTGGCCGACCGCGCTCCTCGTCTCGCTCGGTGCGACGTTCGGCATCTGGTACGCGCTGAACAAGCTGTTGCTGATCCAGCTTCCCAACGGCTGGCTCAGCCCCTGGCTCGGCTGAGGAGCGCCCCATGGAAATCCTTTCGGCACTCGGCCACGGCTTCGCGGTGGCATTTCAGCCCATCAACCTGATGGCGTGCTTCTTCGGCGTGTTCATCGGCACGCTTGTCGGCGTGCTGCCGGGTATCGGGCCGGTGTCGGCCATGGCGCTGCTGCTGCCGGTGACCCTCTCGGGCTCGCCCGAGGCCGGCATCATCATGATGGCCGGCATCTACTATGGATCCATGTACGGCGGCTCGACGACGTCGATTCTTGTCAACATTCCGGGCGAGGCCGCCTCGGTCATCACGTGTCTCGACGGTCACGCGATGGCCAAGAACGGCCGCGCCGGTCCCGCACTCGGCATTGCCGCGATCGGCTCGTTCGCCGCCGGCACGTTCGCGATCGTCGCGCTGATGCTGGTTGCGCCGATGCTGGCGAAGTTCGCCATCGCCTTTGGTCCGCCCGAGTACTTCAGCCTGATGGTGCTCGGCCTCACGGTTCTCGCCTTCCTCACCCAGGGCTCGATGGCGAAATCGCTGCTCATGGCCTGCATCGGCGTCACGCTCGGCCTCGTCGGTATCGACCAGATCACGGCCGCCCCGCGCCTGACCTTCGACCGTCTCGAGCTGCTCGACGGCGTCGGCCTCATCCCCGTGGTCATGGGTCTTTTCGGCGTCGCCGAGATCCTCGCCAACATCGAGCGTAGCGTACAGCGCGAGGTCGTTTCCTCGCGCATCGGCAGCCTTTGGCCCACGGCCCAGGACTGGGCCTACTCCAAGTGGGCGATCGTGCGCGGCACGGTATTGGGGTTCTTCCTCGGGGTGCTGCCGGGCGGTGGCGCGGTGATCTCGTCGTTCGCTTCGTATGCGCTGGAGCGCAAGATGTCGAAGCGGCCGGAGATGTTCGGCAAGGGTGCCATCGAGGGCGTCGCGGGGCCGGAGGCGGCGAACAATTCCGCGGCGGGCGGCGCGTTCATTCCGCTGCTCACGCTCGGCATTCCACCGAACGTGGTGATGGCGCTGTTGCTTGGCGCCTTCATCGTTCACGGCATCCAGCCGGGGCCGCTGCTGATCACCCAGAACCCCGGCATCTTCTGGGGCATCGTCGCCAGCATGTACATCGGCAACATCATGCTGTTGATCCTGAACTTCCCCCTGATCGGGATGTGGGTGCAGGTGCTGAAGGTGCCTTACAAGCTGCTCTTTCCGCTGATCCTGATGTTCTGCATCGTCGGCGTGTTCAGCTCGGGAAGCGCCGTGTTCGACGTGTTCGTGATGACGGTATTCGGCCTCGTCGGCTACCTCATGCGCAAGTTCGGCTATGAGCCGGCGCCGCTGGTGCTGGCGTTCGTGCTTGGGCCGATGGTCGAGAACAACCTCAGGAAATCGCTGATCCTGTCGCAGGGCGATTTCTGGGTTTTCATCGAACGGCCGATCTCGCTCGCCTGCCTGCTACTGGCAGCGGCGATGCTCATCATGCCACTGCTGCCGAGCCTCAGGGCGAAGCGGGAGGCGGTGGCGCTCGACCAGGAGTAGGACGGGATCGAGGCAGGTGAGAGGCCGCCGACCGGTGGCCCTCGCCATGGCACGGCATAGGCTGGTAAAAGGCTCCTTCCGGCAGGCGAGGGCACAGCCATGCGAATAACCGTCGTCCAGACGAATTCGATCAGCGACAAGGCCAAGAATATCGCACAGGCCATCGGTCTCATGGCGCGCGCCGTCGAGACGGACCGGCCGGACGTGCTGGTGCTGCCCGAGGTGTGGAACTGGCGCGGCGGCACGACCGCGGTGAAGCTCGCCAATGCCGACCGCATTCCCGGCGGCGAGGCCTATGAGGCTATCCAGGCTTTCGCGCGGGCTAACAAGGTGTGGGTCCACGGCGGCAGCATGATCGAGCTGATCCCCGGCGGCAGTCAGGTCTACAATACGACCTGCGTCTTCGACCGCACCGGGCGCGAGGTTGCGCGTTACCGCAAGATCCACATGTTCGACATCACGGCGCCCGACGGCACGCCCTACAACGAAAGCGCGACCGTGAAAGCGGGCGAGGACGTTGTGCTCTACGACCTCGAGGGTTTCAAGGTCGGCTGTACCATCTGCTACGACATGCGCTTTGCCGAGCTCTATCTGACGCTCGCCAAGCGTGGGGCGGACATCATCATGGTGCCGTCCTCCTTCACGCTGCAGACGGGCAAGGATCACTGGGAAGTGATCCTGCGCGCGCGCGCCATCGAGACGCAGACCTACATCGTCGCGCCGGGGCAGTACGGTCCGTTCGTCGACGGCGGCGGCGCAACGCGGCTCTCCTACGGCCACAGTCTGATTGCCGATCCCTGGGGGCACGTGATTGCCAAGGTCTCGGACGGCACGGGCTATGCGACGGCGAACATCGAGCGCGCGCAGATCACGCGCGTGCGCGAGCTGATCCCTGTCGCGAGCCATAGAAGGCTTTAGAGAGCACCAGCCGGATTGTTGCACGGCTGCATCGTGTCAGCACGCGGATGGTCCGCGGGGTGCGACGTTAACCTTTTGTTAACCGCATCAGCTCTCACTTCGAAATCGTTAATACCGCCGGAATCTCCGGCCGTGACGCGTATCTCATGAAAGAGCGCCCTCGGTTGGAGCGAGCTATGGCGACGATACTTGATTTTCCCGAGATGCACGTGGCCCCGCGCAGGCGGCCGGTGCGCCGCAGCAAGCCCACCACGGCGGAGATCATTCTCTTTCCGGGTGTCCGCTACGAGCGCTGGCACGACGCGCACGGCGAGCACGAGCCTTGCCAGTCGACCGTCGTCCGCGATCGCCTGCAGCTCGTCGAATAGCCGCTGTGCCGTGCTCGTGCGCGGCCAATGGCGCCCTTGCCTCGCGTCTCCATCCCGGGCCAGATACGGCAGCGGGGCAGGCCCGGCGGGCCGCCTTGCGACCCATCATGGCAAGGTGACTGGGCAAGGAGAATGATCGATGTCCGATGAGGCGGTGGTCGCGCAGCTCGGCCCCTATCAGGTCGAGCTCGAGCAAGGCCGGGCATATCTGTGGTGCAAGTGCGGGCGATCGTCCCGCCAACCCTTCTGCGACTCCCAAGGCCACAAGGGCACGTCGTTCCTGCCCGTGCGCTTCGTCGCCGAGTCCTCCGGCACGTTTAACCTCTGCGGCTGCAAGAGTACGGACGACGAGCCCTTCTGCGACGGCACGCACAATATGCTTTGAGGCGTAGCCTCGGCATCTGTGACGGGGGTGGCACAGGATGCCCGCAGAATAGGCGTTCGCGGCCAAGTTGCAGCGCAAGCGTGCTTTACTCCGCCGCGCCTTCCCCGCAGACTTTACCCCCAGCCCTGGGGACGGGCCGATTTTGCTGGAGAAAGCCACCTCCGGATCGATCCGGCGCATCGAATCGTCTTCCATGATCCGGCTGTCAGGCGCCGGCGCGCCGCTGAATGGGAGCGATCTAGGTGGAATATTTCCTCCAGCAGATCATCAACGGCATAACGCTCGGCTCGATCTACGGCCTGATCGCCATCGGCTACACGATGGTCTTCGGCATCATCGGCATGATCAATTTCGCCCATGGCGATCTTTTCATGGTCTCGACGTTCGTCGCCCTCATCTTCTTCCTGCTGATGACCATGGTGCTCGGCGTGGGGTCGGTCGCTATGGCGCTGCTCGTCGTGCTGCTGGCGAGCATGTTCCTCACCTCGCTCTGGAGCTGGACCATCGAGCGGATCGCCTACCGACCGCTGCGCGGATCGTTCCGCCTCGCGCCGCTCATCTCGGCGATCGGCATGTCGATCTTCCTCATGAACCTGGTGCAGCTCGCCCAGGGGCCGCGCAACAAGCCGATCGCACCCATGCTCAATGACGTCATCACGCTGAAGCAGGGCGCGGACTACGCCGTCACGCTCTCCTACAAGCAGATGATCATCATGCTCGTGACGGCGGTGCTGCTGTCGGTCTTCTGGTGGGTGGTGCAGTACACGCCGCTCGGCCGCGCGCAACGGGCCTGCGAGCAGGATCGCCGCATGGCCGCACTGCTCGGCATCAACGTCGATCGCACCATCTCGATCACGTTCATCATGGGTGGTGCACTCGCCGCCGTCGCGGGCGTGCTGTACCTCATCTACTACGGGGTCGTGAACTTCGCGGACGGCTTCGTGCCTGGGATCAAGGCGTTCACGGCGGCCGTTCTCGGCGGTATTGGCTCGCTGCCGGGCGCCGTGCTCGGCGGCCTGCTGATCGGCCTCATCGAGGCACTCTGGTCGGCCTACTTCTCGATCGACTACAAGGATGTCGCGGTCTTCTCGATCCTTGCGATCACGCTCATCTTCATGCCCTCGGGGCTGCTCGGCAAACCCGAAGTCGAGAAGGTCTGAGCGCGATGGCAGGCGGGCAGCATCAACCGATCGGCGTCCTGGGTGCGGCCTTGGATGCCTGCAAGACGGCGCTCCTCGCGTTCGGGCTCTGTGTCCCGATCGTGCTGCTGCGTACGGACCAGGACATCTCGAACCAGCTCATCCTGGTGCCGCGTCCGGGCCTCACGCTGGCGCTTGTCGCCATCGCCTTCGCCTCGCGCTTCATCTGGCTGCTCGCAGCGGACTGGCATGGACGCCGCCCGGCACGGGTCGCCCGCGTGCCTGTTTTGGCCGGAATGACCCTGAGCCCCGAGGCGGCGCGGCGCTTCGCCGTCGGCGGGCTTATCTTCCTGTTTGCCTATCCGATGCTCTCGCTGGCGTTGGTCGGTCCCGCGGGCTCGATCAAGTGGATCGACAACTTCGGCATCCAGATCCTGATCTACGTGATGCTCGGCTGGGGCCTCAACATCGTCGTCGGGCTCGCCGGCCTGCTCGATCTCGGCTATGTCGCGTTCTACGCGGTCGGCGCCTACGCGTATGCGTTGCTCGCGTCGAACGATGTCGTGAAGGATTTCATGGCCGAGCTGATCGGCCCATGGTTCTGGCCTGCATGGGGCTTCTGGATCTGCCTGCCCGTCGCCGGCATTCTCGCCGCCTTCTGGGGCATCATCCTCGGCTTTCCGGTGCTGCGCTTGCGCGGCGACTATCTTGCCATCGTCACGCTGGCCTTCGGCGAGATCATCCGACTGATCCTCATCAACTGGGTCGACGTCACGGGCGGATACGCCGGTATATCGGGCATACCGCGACCGAGCTTCTTCGGATTGCCATTCAACGCGACGGAGGACGGCTTCGCGGCGACCTTCGGCCTGGAATTCACTCCGCTGCACCGCACGATTTTTCTGTTCTATCTGATCCTTGTCCTTGCGCTGATCACCAACGTCGTGACGATCCGCCTGCGCCGCCTGCCCGTGGGGCGTGCCTGGGAGGCACTGCGCGAGGATGAGATCGCGTGCCGCTCGCTCGGTATCAACACGACCAACACCAAGCTGACGGCCTTCGCGATCGGTGCCGGCTTCGGCGGCTTCGCCGGCGCCTTCTTCGCGGCACGACAGAACTTCATCAGCCCGGAGTCCTTCACCTTCCTCGAGAGCGCGGTAATCCTCGCGATCGTCGTGCTCGGCGGCATGGGCAGCCAGATCGGCGTCGCCATTGCCGCGATCGCCATGATCGGCGGCACCGAGTTGCTGCGTGAGCTCGAATGGCTGAAGCATATCTTCGGCGCCGACTTCGATCCGACGCAGTACCGGATGCTGCTGTTCGGCCTCGCCATGGTGATCATCATGATCTGGCGGCCGCGCGGGCTCATTGCCAACCGCCAGCCGACCCTGTTTCTCGCGACGCGCCGCGCCATCTCCGGTGATCTCGTCAAGGAGGGCCACGGCTGATGCGCTGGGAGGAGGCGCCGCTTCTGGAGATCGAGCATCTGACGATGCGGTTCGGTGGCCTCGTTGCCGTCAACGACGTATCCTTCGGCGCCGGGCGCGGCGACATCACGGCGATCATCGGCCCGAATGGTGCCGGCAAGACGACGGTGTTCAACTGCATCACTGGCTTCTACAAGCCGACGTCCGGCCGCATGGTCATGAGCCATACCGGCAACGCCGTCTCCGACGAGGTCGCGGCCCTGACGCTGAGCGGCGCGCGCTATGCGCGGCGGGGTGAGAATGCGCTTTTTCTGCTCGAGCGGATGCCGGATCACGAGATCGCGGCCAAGGCGCGGGTCGCGCGCACCTTCCAGAATATCCGCCTCTTCACGGGCATGACCGCGCTCGAGAACCTTATCGTCGCCCAGCACAATACGCTCATGGACGCATCGGGCTGGACGGTGCTCGGTCTCATCGGCCTCCCGCGCTATACGCGCGCCGAGCGGGCGGCGATCGAGCGCGCGCGCTACTGGCTCGACCTCATCGGCCTCACGGCCCGCGCCGACGACTCTGCCGGCAGCCTCCCCTACGGCGATCAGCGCCGTCTCGAGATCGCGCGCGCTATGTGCAGCGACCCGCTGCTCCTCTGCCTCGACGAGCCCGCGGCCGGCCTCAATCCACGCGAGAGCGCCGAGCTCAACAGGCTCCTCAAGACCATCCAGCGGGAGCACGGTACGTCGATCCTGCTCATCGAGCACGACATGTCGGTCGTGATGGAGATCTCCGACCATGTGATCGTGCTCGAGTACGGCATCAAGATCTCCGATGGCACGGCGGAGCACGTGCGCAACGATCCGAAGGTCATCGCCGCCTATCTCGGCGTCGGGGATGACGAGGTCGAGGCGGTCGCGAAGGGAGAGCTGCCATGAGCGTGCCCCTTCTCAGCGTCAGCGGCGTCAAGAGCTTCTACGGCAGCATCATGGCGCTGAAGGGCGTCGACATCGAGATCGCGGAAGGCGAGATCGTCTCGCTGATCGGCGCCAACGGTGCGGGCAAGTCGACGCTGATGATGACCATCTCCGGCAATCCGCGCGCAAGAGAGGGGAGGATCACGTTCGCGGGCCAGGACATCACGAGGCTGGAGACGCACGAGATCGCGCGCCTGAGGATCGCCCAATCGCCCGAAGGGCGGCGCATCTTTCCGCGCATGACGGTGCTCGAGAATCTTCAGATGGGCGCGGAGATCGATCGCGCGCGCCATTTCGAGGAGGATCTCGCGCGGGTCACGAAGCTGTTTCCGCGGCTCAGGGAGCGCCTGACGCAGCGCGGCGGCACGCTCTCGGGCGGCGAGCAGCAGATGCTGGCCATTGCGCGCGCCCTCATGAGCCGTCCGCGCCTGCTCATGCTCGACGAGCCGTCGCTCGGGCTCGCACCGATCATCGTGCGCCAGATCTTCGACGCCATCCGCGAGCTCAACCGACGCGAAGGCATGACGATCTTCCTCGTCGAGCAGAATGCCTACCACGCGCTGAGGCTCGCGCATCGCGGCTACGTGATGGTCAACGGCGTCATCACCATGCAGGGGACGGGGCACGAGCTGCTGGAGCGGCCCGAGATCCGCGCGGCGTATCTCGAAGGCGGACGGCACTAGGAAGGCTTCAGGAAGGAACGTGGCCATGCCGGAATGGCTCTACGATGCGGGACCGAACGGCGATTGGGTTTTCCTGCTCGTGACGGTGGTCATGGGCGGTCTCGCGGCTTATGCGACCGGGAACGCGATCGCTGCGACGTGGCGTCCGCGATGGCAACTCGTTGCCTATGGCATTCTGATCGCGTGTGCGGTGCGCTTCATCCACTACGCGCTGTTCCAGGAGCCGTTCGTGGCACCGCGCAGCTATGTAGTTGATCTCGTTGTGCTGATCACGGCGGCTTCGCTCGGCTTTCGGTTCACGCGCCGGCGCCAGATGCGCGAGCAGTACGATTGGCTTGCGCCCGGTACGGCCAAGTCGGTGGCACGCCGCGCGGATGTCTGATCGCCTGTCCGGACCATTTGCGCGCGCGTGTGGTGGCTGTGAATTGGGCGTGACTTTGCCGCACTTTCAGGGAATCCTCGCCTCATAGGCGGGGTTTGTCGCCTGCGCCGGTTGGGTACGCCCGTGCCGGTCCTCGGTTTGCAATAGCCAGTTGGCGAAAAGGGAGATCAGTTGCATGAAAAAGCTCATGTGGTCGGGGGTGGCCGTTGCGGCTCTGCTCGCGATGACCGGCGTGGCGAGCGCGCAGGTGAAGATCGGGCTCGCCGGTCCCCTGACCGGCTCGAACGCGACCTTCGGCGCCCAGCTGAAGCGCGGTGCCGAGCAGGCGGCGGCTGACATCAATGCCAAGGGCGGCATCAACGGACAGAAGATCGAGCTGGTTTTCGGCGATGACCGCGCCGATCCCAAAGAGGGCGTCTCGGTCGCCAACAAGCTCGTCGGCGAAGGCGTGAAGCTCGTCATCGGTCACTTCAATTCGGGCGTCTCGATCCCCGCGTCGGAAGTCTACGCCGAGAACGGTGTCCTCATGATTTCCGCGGGCTCGACGAACCCGCGACTGACCGAGCGCAAGCTGTGGAACACGTTCCGCACGTGCGGGCGCGACGACCAGCAGGGCGCGGTGGCCGGCAAATACCTGCTCGACAACTATAAGGGCAAGAAGGTCGCCGTCGTTCACGACAAGACGACCTACGGCAAAGGCCTCGCGGACGAGACCAAGAAGGCCATCAATGCCGGCGGCCTCAAGGAAGTGCTCTACGAGGGCGTGAACATCGGCGAGAAGGATTTCGCGGCGCTGGTCTCGAAGATCAAGGTGTCCGGTGCCGATATCGTCTACTGGGGCGGCCTGCATACCGAGGGCGGTCTGATCGTCCGCCAGATGCGCGACCAGGGCGTGAAGGCGCCGCTGATGTCGGGTGACGGCATTGCGACCGACGAGTTCGCGGCGATCGGCGGCCCCGGCGTCGAAGGGACGCTGATGACCTTCGGACCCGATCCGCAGCGTCGCCCGGAGGCGGCCGCGGTCGTGAAGACCTTCCTCGCCGCCAACTTC
>CAUJKI010000573.1 GCA_963205015.1 Pseudomonadota bacterium | reverse complement strand
GCGGGGGGGGGGGGGGGGACCCCTCTCCCCCCCCCCGCCCGGTGGGGGGGGGGGGGGGGGGGGGGGGGGGCCCCGCGGCAGGTGGATACGTCGGCGTTTGTCGCCGCCCCTCACCCTGGCCCTCTCCCCGCTCGCGGGGAGAGGGGATGGTCGCGTAATACGACTCCGCTTGCGCCATCGCCTCCGCTTCATCATGCGCGACGAAGTGCTTGCCGTCCGGACCGTACCACGCCGGAATCTGATGGCCCCACCAGAGCTGGCGCGAGACGCACCAAGGCTGGATATTCTCGAGCCAGCGGAAATAGTCGGCGGCGTACTTCTCCGGCACGAACGTCGTCTTGCCAGCGCGCACGACTTCCATGGCGGGCTTGGCGAGCGTTGCCGCATCGACGTACCACTGGTCCGTCAGCCAGGGTTCGACGACGGCATCGCCGCGCTGGGCGTGCGGGACGGCGTGGGTGTGCGGCTCGATCTTCTCGAGGACGCCCAGCGCCGCGAGATCGGCGACGACTTTCGCGCGCGCCGCGAAGCGATTGAGCCCGCGATAGACCTCCGGCGCGTTCTCGTTGATCTTGCCGGTGGCATCCAGGATGTTGACGACCTCGAGCCCCGTGCGCTTGCCGACATCCCAGTCGTTGAAGTCATGGGCCGGCGTGATCTTGACCGCGCCCGTGCCCTTCTCGGGATCGGCATATGTATCGCCGACGATCGGGATCTCGCGCCCGACGAGCGGCAGCACGGCCTTCTTGCCAATGAGGTGCTTGAGCTTTTCGTTGTCCGGGTGGATCGCAACGCCGGTATCGCCGAGCATGGTCTCGGGCCGTGTCGTGCCGACCGTCACGAACTGCGTCGGATCTCCTGCGATGGCATAGCGGATGTAGTACATGTGTCCGTTCGGATCGCGCGCGAGCACCTTCGCCAGCGCCGCGCCGTCGAAGGCGACCGCGTTTCCGTCCTTGTCCTTGAGCTCCGGCGACCACTTGAACGTGCCCGTGTGCTCGCGCTGCTCGACCTCCAGGTCCGAGATGGCCGACTGGAACTCGGGGTCCCAGTTCACGAGGCGTTTGTCCCGGTAGATGAGCCCTTGGCGGTAAAGATCGACGAACACCTTGAGGACAGCCTGCGAGAGGCCCTCGTCCATGGTGAAGCGCTCGCGGCTCCAGTCGCAGGAGGCGCCGAGGCGTTTCAACTGATTGAGGATCGTGCCGCCGGACTGCGCCTTCCACTCCCAGACCTTCTCGATGAATGTCTCGCGGCCGAGGTCCTTGTACTGGATCTGGCGCTCGGCGAGCTGGCGCGTCACGACGAGCTGGGTGGCGATGCCGGCGTGATCCGTGCCCGGCTGCCACAGCACGTCCTTCCCCAGCATGCGCTGGTAGCGGCAGAGAATGTCCTGCAACGTATTGTTGAGGGCGTGCCCGATATGGAGCGAGCCCGTCACATTCGGGGGCGGGATGACGATGCAGTACGTCTCAGCCCCGGCGCGGTCCGGCCGGCCGGCCTTGAAGGCGTCGGCGGCCTCCCAATCGGTGTGAACGCGCGCCTCGATCTCCGCAGGCGAATAGGTCTTCTCGAGCATGTCTGAGCCGTGTCTGTCGGTCGTGAAGTCTTGGTCTGAATTACAGTGGCCGGTCCTACGATTGGCCGCCGCAGCCTGTCAACGTGGCGGCGCCGACCCCGCGTGACGGGATTTCGGCCCTCGATCCAAGGACGCGCTTGCGCGATTCCGCCGAGAGGTATTCCATAAGCGTTCTAAATAAGCAAAACATGGAGGAGACCTCATGGCAGGCGGGAAGGTCGTGCGGGTCCGGGTGGATCCCGACAAGTGCCAGGGGCACAACCGCTGCAAGGCGCTGGCGCCGGCGCTCTTCGAGCTCGACGAGTACGGGAATTCCAAGGAGATCGGCGACGGGATCGTACCCGAGGGACAACTCGAGGCTGCCTATCTCGCGCGGGCCAACTGCCCAGAGATGGCGGTCGAGATCATCGAAGAATAGAGGGCAGCCATGGCTGAGGATACGACACGTACCCGCCCTTCGGTCCTGGATTGGTCGACCGACTGGGATCATCTTGCCGCGGAATGGCGAGACAATCCCTATCCCATCTGGGATGAGCTGCGGGCGACGTGCCCGGTCGCCCACACGAAGCGCTACCTCGGCGCCTACCTGCCGACGACCTATGCAGCCGTGAAGGCCATTGCCTACGACACCAAGAATTTCTCATCCCGGCGTGTCGTCGTGCGCGAGGTACGGCCCGAGCCGCCCATGCCCTCGCCGCCGATCTCGTCCGATCCGCCGCATCACAAGCCCGCCAAGCAGCTCCTGCTGCCGCCGTTCACGCCGGACGAAATGAAGAAGCTCGAGCCGCGGGCGCGGGCCATCTGCAACGAGCTGATCGACAGGTTCATTGCCGATGGGCGCTGCGACGCGGCGCAAATGTACACGCGGCATATTCCGGTCCGCGTCATTGCCCACATGCTCGACGTGCCAGAGAGCGACGGCGACCAGTTCATCCAGTGGATCCACGAGATCCTGGAACTCGGTATTACCGACGACGACATCCTGATGAAGGCCGTGCATGAGATGAGCATGTACTTCGCCGGGTATGTCGAGGCACGCACGAAGAAGCCGGGCCATGACCTCATCAGCCGGATCATCATGGCACGCCAGGATGGAAAGCCGCTGCCGCCGCAGGAGGTGCTCGGCATGATCCGCCTGCTCCTGATCGCGGGCATCGACACGACCTGGAGCGCGATCGGCGCGAGTCTGTGGCATCTCGCCAAAACGCCGGCCGACCGGCAGCGGCTCATTGCCGAGCCTGAGCTCATGCCGACGGCGATCGAGGAGTTCCTGCGCGCCTACGCGCCGGTCACCATGGCGCGCGAGGTCGTACAGGACACGGTGATCGAGGGCTGTCCGGTCAAGGCCGGCAACATGGTATTGCTGTCGTTCCCCGCCGCGAACCGCGATCCCGCCATGTTCCCGGATGCCGACAAGGTCATCCTGGATCGGCAGGAGAACCGCCACTCGGCCTTCGGGCTCGGCATTCACCGCTGCGTCGGCTCGAACCTTGCGCGCCTCGAGATGACCGTGGCGATCGAGGAATGGTTGAAGCGCATTCCCGATTTCCGCCTCGATCCCGCATTTCCCGTGACATGGTCGGAGGGGACCGTGCGCGGCCCGCGCCAGCTCCCGTTCATCTTCGGGTAGGGCCTATCGATAAAGTCAATGTGAGTTTGGCATGCGGAACGCCATGCTAGCGTTTCGCAGAGCGAGGATGATTTCGGGAGGATGCGCGTGGCGCTGGTCGATTCTGAAAGGCTGGCCGAAAGAGCGGCGGGCGATCAGGCCAAATTTCGGAACCCGGACTGGACGGCGCGCGGCGAGCGGCGTGCGAGCGTTGGACTGGAAGCCCTGCGCACGCTTTGGTTCAACACCGGTACGCTCTGCAACATCACCTGTCACAACTGCTATATCGAATCGAGCCCGACCAATGATCGGCTCGCCTATCTGACGGCCGACGAGGTGCGCGCCTTCCTCGACGAGATTGCCGATGACGATCTCGGCACCGCAGAAATCGGCTTCACCGGCGGCGAGCCGTTCATGAACCCCGATATCATTGCGATGCTCGACGCGGCGCTCAAGCAGGGGTTCCAGGTTCTCGTGCTCACGAACGGCCTTCAGCCCATGTTGCGCCCGCGTCTCAAGAAAGGGCTGCTGGGCCTGCGTGCGGCGTACGGTGACCGCCTTACGGTGCGCGTCAGCCTCGATCACTACACGCGCGAGCTTCACGAGGCCGAGCGCGGCCCACGCACCTTCGTCAAATCGCTCGAAGCCATCGACTGGTTATCGAGTGAAGGTTTCAGGACGGCCATCGCAGGACGTACGTGCTGGAGCGAAACAGAGAGTGACATGCGCGGCGGCTACGGCGCCCTCATTGCCGAGCGCGGCTGGCGGATCGACCCTGCCGATCCCCTGGCCCTGGTGCTGCTTCCCGAGATGGACGGCAGCTACGAGGTCCCCGAGATCAGCGTCGGCTGCTGGCAGATCCTCGGCAAGAAGCCGGGCGACCTCATGTGCGCAAAGAGCCGCATGATCGTGAAGCGCAAGGGAGAGGACCGGCCGACCGTCGTGCCGTGCACGTTGCTGCCTTATGAGAGGGCATTCGAGATGGGGGCAACGCTCGGCGAGGCCGCGCAGGTCGACGGCAATATGTTCGACGAAGGCCGCGTCAAGCTCTGCCATCCGCACTGCGCCAAGTTCTGCGCGCTGGGCGGCGGGAGCTGTTCCTGATTTTATTTGCCGCGGCTGATGGAAAAAGGGGCGCGGAGCTGTGGCCTGCTCGCGCCCGAGGCGCGAACCTTGTAGGTTTGCCGCGTCCGCAATACCGGAGGGGGCATGAGCGAGGTCTCGAGACAGCAGCGACGCCGCGAGGTGCGTGACCGCGTCAAAGCCGGCCGTCAGCTTCTCGCCCAGGGCCTGCCGCTGCAACCCAAGATGTCCGAGGTCCTCGCCGTCGCGCAGGTCGTCAAGGCAAAGCTCGACGAGACCGGCAACGTCCGGCGCGCGAGTGAAGCCGCCGAGCTTGTCCAGGCACTCGCCGAGACATCCATCGCGGCGCGCCCGCCGACCAAGCAGCAGATCGCGTGCACGAGGGGCTGCAGCTATTGCTGCCATACCTTCGTCGCGATCACGCCGCCGGAAGCGTTCCGGCTCGCTGCGGCCGTGCGCGGCGGCCACGCTGCCGGCATGACACCGGATGTCGTAAGGGAACGCGCACGCCCTCAGATTGGCGTTGCTCCTGAGGCGCGGATTGGCGGAAAGCTCCCCTGTCCGCTGCTCGTGGAGGGCGCCTGCTCGGTCTATCGCTTCCGCCCGCTGGTCTGTCGGCAGGCGACGTCGCTCGATGTCGCGGTCTGCATCGACGAGTTCGAAGGGCGCAATCTTTCCGCGCGCATCCCGATCTCGGGCGTGCATCTCCAGCACGCGAGCAATGCCCATATCACCCTGCTCGGCGCCATGCGGGTCGCGGGTTTCGCGACGGATGCGCTCGAACTCAGCGCCGCGCTCGACGCGGCTTTGGCCGAGCCTGATGCAGAAGCGCGGTGGCTACAGGGCGAGGATGTCTTCGGGAAAGTGCCGCGGCAGGTGAGACGCGAGGCGCGGCTCGAGCAGGCGATCGGCCACGTGGCATCTGCACTCGACGCTTGAGGGGCCCGGCTGCGGCCAAGCCCCTCGTAGCCCGGTCTACTTCTTGACGAGCGCGTCGCGAATTTCCTTGAGGTACTGCTCAGACGGTGGTGGCGGGGGAGGGGGGGCAGCAGCCTTCTCCTTCTCGAAGCGGGCGCGGAGCATGTTGATGCCCTTGACCAGCATGAAGACCGCCCACGCGACGATCAGGAAGCTGATCACGTTGTTGATGAAGACGCCGATATTCATCGTCACGGCGTCTTTGCCGGCCTCGGCGGCCTTGAGCGGAATCTTGATGTCGGAGAAATCGACGCCGCCGAGCAGAAGGCCGATCGGCGGCATGATGACATCCTTGACCAGCGACGACACGATGGTGCCGAAGGCGCCGCCGATGATGATGCCGATGGCCATGTCGAGGACGTTGCCCTTGAGGGCGAACTCCCGGAATTCGTCGATGAGTTTCTTCATGTGGTGAATACTCCGCGTTGGCCGATGCTCCGAGGCCGCCAATATGGAAGTCGTCCCGTCCCGTGACATCGCGCCTGGTGGCAAAACAGTCTTGCCGCCAGGAGATGCGACTCACGCCCCGCACGATAGGGGTTGACGGGCCGGAAGGTAAAGGGGGGCAGGCTGAGCATCGACGGGCGGGCGAGGGGGAATTCTCCGCCGAAAGCATAAGCTACACATGTCATGGCTCTGTTGCGCGGATTTCGGGCACAAAGCATGATCAGCACACGCCGTCGGCGGCGGGTCTTTCGAAGGGTGCGGCATCGTCATGATCGAAGCCTGGCAGGTTATGGCCCTGGCGCTCGGCTATGTCGGCCTGCTGTTTGCCGTGGCGTGGTTCGGCGATCGGGTGATCCGCTCGCGCAAGGGTGGCAGCGGCCGCCCCGTCACCTACGCCCTGTCGCTCGCGGTCTACTGCACGTCCTGGACATTCTTCGGCAGCGTCGGCCTCGCCGCCTCGAGTGGCTACGACTTCATCCCGGTCTATCTCGGGCCGATCCTCATGTTCGTGTTCGGCGCGCCGCTCGTTCTGCGCATCGTGCGGATCGCCAAGAGCCAGAACCTGACCTCGGTCGCCGACTTCATCGCTGCGCGTTACGGCAAGAGCCAGGCTGTTGCCGCCATCGCGACAGTGGTCTCCGTTCTTGGCGCGCTCCCCTATATCGCACTTCAGCTCAAGGCCGCTTCGATCTCGATCGAGACGCTGCTGGGGCCGAGCCCGTTCAAGGAACTCGCGGTCTTCGGCCTCGATACCGCGCTCGTCATCGCGCTTGCGCTCGCGGCTTTCGCCGTTCTGTTCGGAACCCGCCATATCGACGCGACCGAGCATCAGGACGGCCTCATGCTGGCGATTGCCGCCGAGTCCCTCGTCAAGCTCGCGGCCTTTCTCGCCGTCGGCGCCTTCGTCATTTTCGCCATGTTCGGCGGCGTGTCGGGATTCATGGAGAAGGTGCGCGCGAGCGGCGAGGTCGCAAATATCTTCGCGCGTGGGCCGAGCGGCAGCACCTGGGTGACGGTCACCCTGCTGAGCTTCGTGTGCATCATTCTGCTGCCGCGCCAGTTCCACGTGACGGTCGTCGAGAACAACGCCGAATCCGAGATCCGCCGCGCCTCGTGGCTGTTCCCGACCTACCTCATCCTGATCAATATCTTCGTCGTGCCGATCGCGATCGCGGGCCTGCTCTTCCTGCCGAACTTCAGCGTCGCGCCGGACATGTTCGTGCTGGCGCTTCCCATGTGGGCGAGCGCCGACACGCTGGCCATGGTGGCCTTCATCGGTGGCCTGTCGGCGGCGACGGCGATGGTGATCGTCGAGTCCGTCGCACTCGCGATCATGATCGGCAACGGCCTCATCGTGCCGTGGATCCTGAGGCGTCGTGTCGATGCGATCGCTGCCGACGAGGACATGAGCCGCGACCTGCTGCTCATCCGGCGCATAGCCATCTTCGCCGTGATCCTGCTCGGCTACATGGTGCACCGGGCACTCGGGCAGGTGCAGGCGCTCGCCGCGATCGGCCTCATTGCATTCGCCGCCATAGCCCAGCTTGCGCCGGCATTCTTCATGGGCCTGGTCTGGCGGCGTGGCACCGCGCGCGGCGCTATTGCAGGCATTCTCGTCGGCTTCGGCATCTGGGCCTATACGCTGCTGCTGCCGTGGGTGGCGCGGGCCGGCTGGATCCCCATGAGCCTTGTCGCCGATGGGCCCTATGGCCTGGGCTTCCTGCGCCCGCAGGCGCTTTTTTACTTGCAGTTCGAACCCTTGACGCACGGCGTGCTCTGGAGCCTGATCGCCAACGTCACGGCCTATATCTTCGTCTCGCTTCTGCGTGCGCCAGAGCCTATCGAGCGCATGCAGGCACAACTCTTCGGCGCTTCCGATCCGCCGCTCGCGGAGCCGAACCCGTCCTTCCGCCTGTGGCGGACGGCGGTTACGGTCGGTGATCTGAAGCATACGGTCGTGCGCTACCTCGGCAGTGAGCGCGCCGAGCGCTCTTTTGCCGAATACGAGGCCTCGCGCGCCACCCCCCTGGTCGCCGAGGCGGAAGCCGACATCAGCGTCCTGCGCTTTACGGAGCACCTGCTCACGAGTGCGATCGGCGCAGCCTCGGCCCGGCTCGTGCTGTCGCTGCTCCTGCGACGCGGCAACGTCTCCGGCCAGTCAGCGCTGCGGCTCCTCGATGATGCTTCAGAGGCCCTGCAGTACAACCGCGACCTTCTGCAGTCGGCGCTCGATCAGGTCCGCCATGGTCTCGGCGTGTTCGATCGCGATATGCGCCTCATCTGCTGGAACCGGCAATACCGCGAGCTCCTCAACCTGCCGGAGGACCTGGTCCGGGTCGGTGTTCCACTCGAGCATATTCTGAGGGAGCGAGCGCTCCGCGGCGATTTCGGCTCCGGCGCACCGGAAGATCATGTCAAGGTACGCTTCACGCGGCTCGCCGTAACGCGTGAGACATTCCTCGACAATCTTGCGCCCTTGGGTCGCATTCTCGAAATCCGCACCGCTCCCATGCCGCAAGGCGGCATCGTCACGACGTACCTCGACATCACCGATCAGGTTGCGGCGTCGGAAGCGCTGGCGCGCGCCAACGAAACGCTTGAGCGTCGCGTCGCGGAGCGCACGGCCGAGCTCGTCCGGGTCAACGAGGCTCTGAGCGAGGCCAATCTCGCAAAGACCCGCTTCCTCGCCGCCGCCAGCCACGATCTGCTGCAACCGCTCAACGCGGCGCGCCTCTATGCATCGAGCCTCATCGAGCGATCACTGCCGGAAGAATCGCAGCGCCTGGCCCACAACGTCGATACCTCGCTCGAAGCCGTCGAGGAAATCCTCGGCGCGTTGCTCGATATCTCGCGCCTCGATGCCGGCAAGCTCGAACCGGAGAACCGCTCAGTCGTCCTCGGCGATCTCATGTCGCAGCTCGCGCTCGCCTTCGAGCCGATGGCCCGCGCCAAAGGTCTCGAGCTGCGCGTCGTGCAGACTCGCGCGCTCGTTCATTCGGATCCGCGCCTGCTGCGGCGCGTCCTTCAGAACCTGCTCTCGAATGCCATCAAGTACACATCGCGGGGCAAGGTCCTGTTCGGCGCGCGCCCGCGCGGCAATCGCGTCGAGATCCAGGTGTGGGACTCCGGTCCGGGCATCGAGCCGGCCCAGCAGTTGCTCGTCTTCAAGGAATTCCACCGGCTCGCCGAGACCGCGGCCTCCGAGCGTGGTCTGGGGCTCGGGCTCTCGATCGTGGAGCGCATCGGGCGCGTGCTGGAGGCGCCGATCA
>CAUJKI010000572.1 GCA_963205015.1 Pseudomonadota bacterium | reverse complement strand
CGAATGTCGTGCGGCAGCGATTGCGGCTGGCCGCCGTTTCGCCGAAGCTCCTCGACGTCTATGCCGAGGATGGCATGACGCTCGACCAGCTCATGGGCTTTACTGTCAATCCCGACCATGAGTGCCAGGAGCAAGCGTGGGAAGCCCTGCAGCATTCCTATAACAAGGAACCCTCCCACATCCGCCGCCTGTTGACCGAGGGCGCTGTGCGAGTCTCCGACAAGCGCGCTCAGTTTGTCGGGACGGAAGCCTATGAGGAAGCCGGCGGTACCATCCTGCGGGATCTGTTCGAGCCCGATGACGGAGGCTGGCTGCAGGAACCGCCCCTGCTCGAGAAGCTCGTCGCCGAGAAGCTCGGGCGCGAAGCCGACGCGATCCGCGCTGAGGGCTGGAAGTGGATCGAGGTCGTCACAGAGCTCCCTTACGGCTACGGCCATGGTCTGCGCCGACTCAGCGGTCGCGAGGTGCCGATGACCGACGAGGAAGTCGCGACCCGCGACACGCTGCAGGCCGAGTTCGACGATCTCGAGGCAGAGTACGCGGAAGCGCAGGAGGTTCCCGAAGAGATCGATCGGCGTCTCGGCGAGATCGAGACCGCATTGGAGGCGTTTGAGGAACGTCCGGTCGTCTATGAGGTGAACGACGTCGCGCGCGCTGGCGCCTTCGTCAGCATCGACAGTGCCGGCGTCCTGCGCGTCGAGCGCGGCTATGTGCGGCTCGAGGATGAGGCGTCGGTCAAGGACGACGAAGGAGTCGAGGGTGATCAGTCCAATCGCCGGCGGATGACGTCATCTGGAGAGAACACCGACGCGGATGAGCATGACGCCGCCGAAGAGCCTGAAGAGGAAGACGGCAATCGTCCCTTGTCAGATCGGCTGATGACCGAGCTGACGGCGCATCACACGCTGGCGCTGCGCGAAGCGGTGGCGAACGATCCGGACGTGGCCTTCCGCGCCGCCTTGCACGCACTGTGCTTAAAACTCTTCTATCACTACGGCTTCGATACGTGCCTGGAGATCGACGCCAAGAGCGTCCTCTTCGGGCACACGTCCGGTCTCGCCGACACACCGGCAGCCAAGGCGATCGACGCGCGGCACAAGGCCTGGGACGAGCAGATGCCCGAGGACACCGGCGATCTGTGGGACATGCTGGCTGAGCTCGACAGCGACAGCCGGCAGGCTCTGTTCGCCCATTGCGTCGGGCTCACGATCAATGCCGTGCACCAGCCTTATGACCGGCGACCGAAGGCGTTGCGTCACGCCGGCCGTCTCGCGTCCGCGGTCACACTCGACATGGCAGCTGCCGGCTGGAAGCCGACCGTCGATGCGTTCCTCGGCCGCGTCACCAAGGCGCGCATTATCGATGCCGTACGCGAGGTCAAGGGCGACAAGGCTGCCGAGCGCACCTCAAGAAGGCCGAGATGGCCAAGGAGGCCGAGCGGCTGCTCGACGGCACCGGCTGGCTGCCCGAGCCGTTGCGCACCGCCGATGTGGGGAGTGTTACGGCCAAGGGTGCTGATCAGGCGCCGCACGCGATGGCAGCTGAATAAAACCGCTCACATCCCGTTCCACCTTTGCCCGGCCTTGTGCCGGGCACTTTCCTTTGGAGATCCCCATGACCTACGGCACCTATCTGCGCCTCGGCATCACGGTTCACGCGAATTGGCGTGCCGTCGTCCGCGCGGCCGCCAAGAAGCTGACACTCCAAGCACGCCGCGACCCAGCCAAGCGTGAATCCCGGCATCGTTTTTACCGGCAGATGCTCGACTATCATCGCGAGGCGCAGAAGATCGTCTCGTATTGTCGCTTGTGAATCCCACATACAGATGATCATGGGCTCATCGACCAGCGATCTGGTGCACCGCCTCGCGCGCGAAGCCGAGGCCGTGTGCCGTCAGTATCTCTCCAACGGCCGTCGCGTAGGGCGCTATTGGATTGTCGGTGACGTGCACAACGCGCCCGACCGCTCCATGTTCGTCCGCCTGTTTGGCCCGGAGAGCGGCAAAGGTGCAGCGGGGCGCTGGACTGACGGCGCGACCGGGGAACACGGCGATCTGCTCGACGTGATCCGTGAGAGTTTGGGGCTCATCGACTTCCGCGATGTCGCCGACGAAGCGCGACGCTTCCTCAACCTGCCGCGTCCGGAGCCCGATCCACAGCACAGGGGCCACGCAGCACCGGCGCCGACAGGCTCGCCCGAGGCGGCACGACGTCTCATTGCCGCGTCGCACCCGATCCACGGCACATTGGTGGAGAGCTACCTACGCCACCGCTGCATCGACGATCTGCACGATGCCGGAGCACTTCGCTATCATCCGCGTTGCTATCATCGCCCGGATGATGGGCCGACACAGATCTGGCCCGCGATGATTGCCAGTGTCACGGATCTCGGTGGCCTCATCACAGGCGCGCACCGCACGTGGCTCGATCCCTCCGGCCTCGGCAAGGCGCCGCTCGAGACGCCGCGCAAAGCCATGGGCTCGCTGCTCGGCAATGCCGTGCGGTTCGGCCCCCACGACGACGTCATGGCAGTCGGCGAAGGCATCGAGACGATGCTGTCCTTGCGCATGGTGTTGCCAGGCATGTCGATGATGGCGGCACTGTCGGCCACACATCTCTCCGCCATCCTCTTTCCGGATACGCTGCACCGGCTCTACATCGCCCGCGACATCGATCCTGCCGGCGATGGTGCCATGGCGTCTCTGACCGCACGCGCTGCAGCGGCCGGGATCGAAGCGATCCCACTGTCGCCGCGCCTCGGCGATTTCAACGAGAATCTCGTCGCGTTCGGTCTGAACGATCTGCGCGCGCTCGTGCGCCCGCAAATCACGCCGCAGGATGTTGAACGCTTCCTTCCTGCGGCGCCGCGCTGAACAGGAAGGCGACGTTCGGCTCATGCCAGAGCTATCCGGGCATCGTCACAACAAGAGCTCCGTTGCGCGTCGCGACAACCGTGTGCTCGTATTGCACGGTCGGCGCGCGCGGGCTGCTGAAGAGCGTCCACGCATCGCCAGAGGCCCCACCATCTTCAGCCCATTGCGCGCCCATCGAGAGAAACGGCTCCACGGTGAACACAAGGCCCTCGTTCATGATCCGCCGCTCCGATCGGGCGGGCCAGGTCGCAATCTCCTTCGGCTCCTCATGCAGTGAATAGCCGACGCCGTGACTGGCGAGATTTTGAACGAGCGTATAGCGGTTGCGGCGGGCAAACTCGCCGATGGCCTGCCCGATCGCGCGCAATGGCCTGTCGGCGCCAACCTGCCCGATGCCGGCCCACATGGCCCGTTGTCCATCCCGGCAAAGTCGCTCAATGGACCTGGATATAGGCGGCACCGCGAAAGAGGCTCCCGTATCTGCAAACACGCCGTCCTTCTCCGCCGACACATCGATATTGACGAGATCGCCCGCTGCAATCCGGCGATTTGCCCGGAATGCCGTGAGCGATCTCCTCGTTGACGCTGATGCAGGTGGCCCCCGGAAATCTGTAAT
>CAUJKI010000571.1 GCA_963205015.1 Pseudomonadota bacterium | reverse complement strand
TACGACATGAAGGTCGGAATGATCGCACCCACACCCGGTATGAGACCCAGGAAAAAGCCGAGCCCCGTACCGCGCCAGATGGCACCCATCGAGCGGTTCCACTCCTCACGCGACGGAATGAGCCCCCTGAGGTTCGTCTTGATGACCTCGCGGTAGGGCTTCTCGACGGTCGCCAGGATCTCGCCCACACCGAAGAGACCCATGACCACGGGGATGAAGCCGAGCCCGTCGAAGAGCTCCGGCAGGCCGAACGTGAAGCGCGGCGCGCCGCGCACCGGGTCGAGCCCGATCAGCGAGATGAGCAGGCCCGTCGCCGTCATCAGAATGCCGGCAATCAGCGAGTCGCCGGCAAGACTCGTCACCAGAACGAGCCCGACGATCATGAGCGCGAAGAACTCCGGTGGCCCGAAGCTCAGTGCGAGCTTCGAGAGCGGCGTCGCGACCAGCACCAGGAGCACGGTCGCAACCACCCCGCCGATGAACGAGCCGATTGCTGCGATCCCGAGCGCGGCGCCCGCGCGCCCCTTCTTCGCCATCGCGTGCCCGTCGAGACAGGTGATGACGGACGCCGCCTCGCCCGGCACGTTGATCAGCACGGAGGTGATCGTGCCGCCGTACATCGCCCCGTAGTAGATCGCGGCGAGCATGATGATCGCGCCGGTGGCATCGAGCTGGAAGGTGAGGGGAATGAGGATGGCGGTGCCGGCCGCCGGTCCGATGCCGGGCAGCACGCCGATCAGCGTCCCGAGAAAGCAGCCGATGAACGCGAAGGTCAGGTTCGTCGGCGTCGCCGCAGCGGCAAAGCCGTGCGCGAGATGCTGAAGCGTCTCAACCATCGGCGCCGTACTCCCGCCCGGATGCACTGAGTTGCAGCATCACAGCCCGAGCCCTCCTACGGGCAGCGGCACCTTCAGCCAGTAATAGAAGCTGTGAAACACGCCGAAGCTGAGCACGAGCGCGACGAGCGCGATCGCCAGATAGTTGCGCACACCGAGCACCAGCAGCAGGAGCGCGATGAATAGGAGCGAGGTCAGCCGATAACCGAGCGGATCGAGCGCGGAGAAGGCCGCGAGCAGCAGCACGACAATGCCGACGAGGCGAAACATCGCGGCGCGATCTGGAACGAGCTCTTCGGTCGCGTCGGGATCGGGGATGCCGGCCGGAGCCTGCGGATTGCGTGCGAGCTGGATGATCAGCGCGAGTGAAAGCACCATGCCGAGCAGGGCCAGGATCAGGGGAAAGAAGCCGGGTCCAGGTCCCAGCGCGTCCAGCAACGGCAGCTTGGACGACAAATACACCGTGCCGGCAAACAGGACCAGGAAGGCCCCTGCCGCGACGAACCACCCGCGCCTCAATTTCGCGCCCTCCCTAGACGCAACTTCTTTTTATGGTGCGAGGCTAGCACAGGATCATGAGGGCGCAATGCCCTAACTTCGCCGGGCGCACGCCTCCATATCCGGCAAGGTTGACAACCTCATATCCGGGCCGCTCTTGTCCGACCGGCGCCGCGCCCCTCGCCTGCCGCAATGATCGGCGATGACCCGCCCGCGCCGTGACTCCAGTGAAGCCACTCATCCGAACACGACAGAGATGCCATGTCCCTTCCCGACCGCCTTGCCGAGCTGAAGCGCGATCCCGCGCTCGCGAGCCTCGCGCGCTCACTCGCCGTCTACTACGGCGACGCCGCACGCGAGGCGGCCATGGACAGCCTCTATGCACGGTTCGTGCGGCCCGGCGACCTCGCCTTCGACATCGGCTCGCATGTCGGCGACCGCATCGGTGCTTTCCGCCGCCTCGGCGCGCGCGTCGTCGCCCTCGAGCCGCAGCCGCTCTGTGCTCACGCCATCCGCACGCTCTATGCCGATGATACCGGGGTGAGTCTCGTCGAAAGCGCATGCGGGCCGGCCGCTGGGCGGATCAGCCTGCATGTGAACTCGGCGAACCCGACGGTCACGACGGCCTCGCGCGACTTCGTCAAGGCCGCGGACGGCGCCGGCGGCTGGGAAGGCCAGGTCTGGGACCGCGAGATCGAGGTGCCCGTCACGACGCTCGACGCGCTCATCGCGGCACACGGGCGCCCGGCCTTCGTGAAAATCGACGTCGAAGGTTTCGAGGCCGACGTGCTGGCAGGATTGAGCGAGGCGCTGCCCGCGCTCTCCTTCGAGTTCACGACGATCCAGCGCGATGTCGCCCATGCCTGCCTCGCGCGCATCGCGGCGCTCGGCGACTACGGCTTCAACCTGGCACTCGGCGAGTCCCAGACACTCGACCTCGACCACTGGATCACGGCCGACGAAATGCGCGACCATATCGCCGCGCTCCCGCATGCTGCAAACTCCGGCGACGTTTACGCCGTTCGGCGCGATCGTCTGGCTGGCTGAGCGTCGGCTCACCACTGCATGGTCGCCGAGAGCCGGAACGATCGCGGCTCCATCGGATGGAAATGCTTGTCCTCGATGCCACCCGCCGGCTCGCCCGGCAGGCGCGAGGCGTAGAAGTAGTCGATCTGGCTCGCCTGCGCGTCGAGCAGGTTGAAGGCGTCGAGCCGCACGATCAGGCCATTCGCGAACTTGTAGCCGAGGCGCGCCGAGACGGTCGTCGTCGCCTCCGAGCGCTCGCTGTTGTCCTCGATGAGCGGACGCGGACCGAAGTGACGGACCCTCACGCCGCCGAACCAGGCGCCGAACACGTCATGGAACGAAAGACCGGCGGCGATGACGCCTTCCACGGCGCCCGGTATATGCCGGCCCGGCGCACCAGGATCATCCTCTCGGAAGCGCGCCTGCGTATAGGCGGCGCTGAAGTCGAGCGTCAGCCAGGGCGCCAGCTTGGCATTCACGGTGAGCTCGGTGCCGAGACGGCGGCTCGGCCGGCTCGCCTCCGTGTTGCCGGCATCGCCGACGAACACGATCTCGGAATCGAAATCGAGGACAAAGAACGAGAGCGTGCCGAGCAGGCCCTGCAACGGCTGCGTCCGCAAGCCGACCTCCGCCCCCTTCGAGCGCACGAGGAACGGCGTGCGATCGGCCGGATCGCCGCTGACAGGATCGATCGTCGTCACGGTGCCGCGCGCGTCGTTGCTGTGAAAGCCCGTGCCGGCATTCAGATAGAGCTCGGTCTTCGCCCAGGGCCCGAGCACGATGCCTGCTTTGGGGCTCAGGATCGCATCCGTCTCACGACCCGAGTTCGCCGCGATGTTGCTCGCGACATCCGTCCAGTAGAGATCGCCGCGGAGCCCGACCGTGGTGCGGAGCCAGTCGGTCCACCTCAATGTGTTCTCGCCGAATACGCCCGCGCTCGCCTCGCGCACGCGATCATCACGCACCGTCGAGAGGGTGACGCGCTCGCGCGTATTGAAGAGCCCGACGGCGATGTCGTCGTAGCGTGTCTGGATGCCGACTGTCGTCTCGCTCCTGACGCCGCCGAAGGCCGTACCGAAGAACGTGCGGCTGGCGCTCGCGCCGACGATGATCCGGTCGTCCGACTGCTTGAACTGGTCGCCGTTGACCGGATCATTGAGGAAGTACGTGAAGTTGTGGAAGAGCTTGAGGTCGCTCTTGATGGCATAGGCATTGATGCGCGTCGCCGACGTCGCCGTGGTCTCATGCCAGCGCCCCGAGAGGGAGAAGCGCTGCGCCTCGCCGTAGTCGGTCGGATCGAGATTTCCGAACCGTCCGATAAGTCCGCTCTCCACTGCACGCTCCGGAATCTGGCTCGTCGCGTTCCACTTGCCCGCGTAGGCCATCGCGGTCAGCGCAAAGCCATTCTCGAAGGTGCCGCGTGAGAAGCGCATGACGCCGTTGAGCTTGCGCAGGTCGTCGGGATGCTCCCACGGACCGTCGAAGTGCTGCATCTCGCCCGCGATCAGCATCGTGCCATCGGCGCCCACCGGCGCCGACATGCCTGTAACCGCGCGCCGATGACCGAAGCTGCCGATCTCGACCTGTGCGAAATTCCGCTCCAGCCGGTCGACGATATCGAGATGGATCGCACCAACCGAAGCAAAGTCACCTTCTGCCGCGAAATACGGCCCCTTCCGGAACGCGAGGCCACGCATGATCTCCGGGATCATGAAAGTCGTGTCCGCGTAACCCTGGCCGTGACCGTGCGTGCGCATGTTGACGGGCATGCCGTCGATGGTGATGGCGATGTCCGTGCCGTGGTCCAGATTGAAGCCGCGCAGGAAATACTGGTTGGCTTTGCCTTCGCCGCTGTGCTGCGTGACGATGAGGCCGGGCACCGCTTCGAGCACCTCCCCCGTCCTGTAGGCGGGCGCAGCGAGCAGCGCCTCGGCGGGCACCACGCCCTGGCTTGCGGACTGCGCGACGCCGATGTCGTTGGCGCGCGGGTCGATCGCGAGCACGGCGCCGAAGTCGTATGGATCAGACGGAGCAGGCGCCGGCAATGATACTGCCGCCGCGGGCTTGGGTGTCGTCGCCGCCTTTGCTTTGACTTTGGCCTTCGCCTTCT
>CAUJKI010000570.1 GCA_963205015.1 Pseudomonadota bacterium | reverse complement strand
GAAGTCCTTTGCCGCGCCGAGTTCCACGACATCCATGTGTCGCTCGATGAGATCGATCGTGGGCAGGAAGAGCTGCCGGTTGAGGCCGTTCAGATAAAGGCCTCGCGGCGGCTGGTTCGATGTCGCGACCATGACGACCTGACGCTCGAACAGCCCCTTGAAGAGGCGGCCGAGGATCATCGCGTCGGCGATGTCGGTCACGTGCAACTCGTCGAAACACAGGAGCTGCGCCTCGTCCGCGATCGCGTTTGCGACATGAGGCAGGGGATCGCCGTCGAACTTCTTGCGCGCGGCGCCGATGCGATCATGCGTTTCGGCCATGAACTCGTGGAAGTGGATGCGGCGCTTCGGCTCGAATTGGACGGTGTCGAAGAAGAGGTCCATGAGCATGGTCTTGCCGCGCCCGACCTTGCCGTGAATGTAGAGCCCGCGCGGCGTCGGCTGCTTGGCCGCAAAGAGGTTCGAGAGCTTCCAGCCGCCGTTCGATGGACGCCAGCCCTTGAGGGCCTCGGCAAGCGCGTCGAGGCGGGCGGCAACGGCCGCCTGAGCGGTGTCGTGGCTCGCTTCGCCGGCGTCGACGCGCGCGGTGTAACGGGCAAGAGGGCTCGCGCTCATGATCTCAGGGTGCGGACGGGATCGGTTTGCTTTTCGAACGATCTCGGTTTCCAGCCTTCGGCGGCAGAACGCCCGCGTCGGTAGGGTCGATTGCGTGTTCAGCTAGCTGCTCCAGGGAGCAGGGTCAAGCGCCCGCGCCGAAGGCCGGGCATGTGTGGGGAGCGAGGGTGGCGACAAACAGGCTCAACCGCGCTCGAAGCGAGGTCGAAAGGCACTTCGCGGGGTAATTTGCCACCCGTCAGCGGGCAGAATAAGGCACTGGACGTTCTCGATGAAACGCGGCAAGTTGATCGCCAAGGGAGCGGATGCCAGTACCTCGGCGGGCATATAACGTTTCCAAGAAAAGCGAGCCGTCGGCATGCGTGTGCTGCCTGACATGGGAGGGAATTGAGTGGTTGCCGTTGTCGAGCCCGCCTCGGCGCGGCGCGAGGCTGTGTCGTCCGCGCCGCCACTGCTGAGTGTAAGAAACGTCTCCGTCCGGTTCGGCGGCATTATCGCCCTCGACGGCATCACCTTCGATATCCGAAGCGGCGAGATCGCCGGACTTATCGGGCCCAACGGTGCCGGCAAGACCACGCTCTTCAACTGCCTCTCCCGCCTCTATATCCCCAATGACGGCGATATCCTCTTCGAAGGTCGCTCGATCCTCAGGGCGCCGCGCCACGAGATCCCGACGATCGGCCTCGGCCGGACCTTCCAGAACGTCGCGTTGTTCGACCGCCTAAGCGTGCTCGACAACGTCAAGGTCGGCTGCCATAGCCAGAGCGCGTCCGGCTTCCTGGCGACCAGCCTCCGTCTCCCCGGCGTTGCGGCGGAAGAGCAGCGCATCACCGATCGGGCCTGGGAGCTCATCGAGTTCATGGATCTGAAGCCTTTTGCCGCCATGCCGGCTGGGCCGCTACCGTTCCCGATCCGCAAGCGCGTCGAGTTGGCGCGGGCGCTGGCCGCAAGCCCGAAGCTTTTGCTTCTCGACGAGCCGGCGGCCGGCCTCAATCATGAGGAGATTGGCGTGCTCGAGGCGCAGATTCGCCGCGTGCGCGACCTCCAGAAAGTGACCGTGCTGCTCGTCGAGCACCACATGAGCCTCGTCATGGCAGTATCCGACAAGGTCGTGGCGATCGATTTCGGCCGCAAGATCGCCGAGGGCACGCCGGCCGAGGTCCAGCGCAACCCCGACGTCATCAAGGCCTATCTCGGCACGGGGGCCGAGGCATGAGCAATCTGCTGGAAGTGAAGGATCTCAAAGCCTACTACGGCCTCTCGCAGGCTCTGCACGGGATCAGTTTCTCGCTCGCCAAAGGCGGCATCACAACCCTTCTTGGCGCCAACGGGGCCGGCAAGACCACGACGCTGCGCGCGATCTGCGGCATGGTCCGCGCCGAAGGCACCGTGATCATCGACGGAGAGCCGGTGACGGGCAAGGCGACCGAGTCGATCGTGCGCCTCGGCGTCGGCCATGTCCCGGAGGGACGCGGGACGTTCACCGAGCTCAGCGTCGAGGAGAACCTGCGCGTCGCCGCCTACACACGGCGCGACAAGGCCGCAGCCGCCCGCGACCTCGAGATGGTCTTCACCTATTTCCCGCGCCTCAAGGAGCGCATGGCTCAGCAGGCGGGCACGCTTTCAGGCGGCGAGCAGCAGATGCTCGCAATCTCGCGCGCGCTGATGCTCGGACCGCGTCTCATGCTCCTCGACGAGCCGTCGTTCGGCCTCGCGCCGCTCATCGTGCAGGAAATCTTCCGGATCATGCGGCGCATCAACGAGGAAGCAAAGGTCTCGATGCTGCTCGTCGAGCAGAACGCGGCGCTGGCGCTCGCGCTTGCGGACCATGCTTACGTGCTCGAAACGGGGCGCGTCGTCATGTCGGGAACCTCGGCCGAGGTAAGATCGGACGAGCAGATCCGCAAGTCCTATCTCGGATACTGATTTCGGAAGTCGGGGTTACGGATCGCTATGGAGCAGCTTCTTCAGCAGGTGGCATCGGGATTGTCGAACGGCGCAATCTACGCGTTGCTCGCGCTTGCGCTTGTCATGATCTTCGTCTCGACCAATCACATAAATTTCGCCCAGGGCGAGATGGCGATGTTTAGCGCCTTCGTCTGCTGGCAGCTCATCAATTGGGGTTATCCGTTCTGGATCGCCTTCGGGGCGACCATGCTGTTCTCTTTCACCATAGGCGTATTGATCGAGCGGATCATTCTGCGGCCGCTGCACACGGCGCCGCTGCTCTCGGTCGTCGTTGTCTTCATCGGCCTGCTCGCGATCTTCCATTCGCTCGCGGGTGCGATTTGGACCCACACCGTCAAGCCCTTCCCCTCGCCCTTCCCGGACGTCAGCTTTGCGGGTTCGGGAATTATCGGCGCTCACCAGATCGGCATGGTCGCCGTCGCGGTTGCGATGCTCGGCCTGCTGTTCTGCTTCTTCCGCTTCACGCCCCTCGGGCTTGCCATGCGAGCTGCGGCCCTCAACGCGACCTCGGCGCGGCTCGTCGGCATCAACGTCGACTGGATGCTGGCGCTCGGATGGGGCCTCGCCGCGACCGT
>CAUJKI010000569.1 GCA_963205015.1 Pseudomonadota bacterium | reverse complement strand
CGACGCGCCACACGGCGCTTCGCCTTGAATCATGAGGTCCAGCGGCATGTCGAACATGAGCCTCGCGTAAGTGATGTCGTCGTCGTCATAGCCGCCCGGGCTGTGGGTGCAGGGAAACTGCCGGAACCAGAAGAGCGAGTCCGGCCCGCCGTCGTCGAGGGTCACGTACACGCTGCGCCGGCCGCCGCTGCAATCGGCGTTCGAAGCGACCGCGAAGCCCTCTAGATTCCAGTTCGAGGGGCTGCCCTCCGGGCGGCCGTAGGTGAACAACTCGTTGATGCGGCGCTCGCCGCCGTAGGGCGCTGAGCCCAGGGTCGCGACCTCGATGCGGTTCCAGTTTGCGCCGTGCAGGATGTAGAGCCGGCCATCGGAGCGGTCGAAGGCGAGCTCGCAGCTTTCGGGATAGTTGGTCTGGTAGGAGCCGACGAAAGCGAAGCTGCCATCGGAGCGATTGAGATCGAAGGCGTAGAGTCTGCCGCCGTTCTGGTGTGCGACCAGCATGACGCCGCCCATGCCGCCGCGGCTGGTGTAGGGATTGCCGCCGGCGTCCACAAAGCCCTGCGAGGCGAGGAAGCTGTCGGGCACAAAGCAAAGCCCCTCGGCCCCGGCGCTGCCGCTGGTCGGCAGGTGCGGTGCTGTGTTCCAGTCATTGACGAGCGGAGCGATGCCGTAGTCGGCGATCGAGTACTCCCTGATGCGCTCCTCGCCCTCGATGAGCAAATAGACGACGGCCTCGCCGTAGTCGGCCTGGGTGATGGCTTCGAGGTCGCCGAAGTTGGACCATTCGCCGCGCTGGCCATTCTGATCATCGACTTCAAAGCCGCCTGCGCCGTCTTCGCGCAGGGCCCAGAACTTCGAGCCGCCGGTGCCGCCGTTACGGCACACCCAGAGGCGGCGCGTCTGCGGATTCCAGAAGGCCGAGCTCAGGTTGACGTGGAAGTCGTTGACGCCGGGCCCCTCGACGTGGGTGAGGTTGGTCGCGGCGCTGAGCGATTCGGCCGGCCACGGGATCTCCGCAGCGGCGGTGTGGAGAGAGGCGAGCAGGAGACAGGCGACAGGTGAGATTCGGGTCATGGGTGCGGCTCCTCGCGATCGGGCGGGCTGTCTGATTTGGTGGTGAATTCCAGGTCGCAGTAGGCGCAGGTGACGTGGGTCGGCTGCATGACCCACTCACCCTCGTTGGCCTCGGCCTCTTCACGGCTGATGTCGTACCTCTCCATCAGCTTGACGATCGTCTCCTCGCGGTCGATCGACTCGGGGCGGATCATGCGCACGAAGTTCTCGCGGCCGCACTCGGGGCAGTCGTAGCCCGAGGCGGTGTGGAGCTCGACCTCGGTGCGCGCGGCCCTGCGTCTTTCCACGTCTGATGGGTCGCGTCGGAAAATGAAGACCAGCATCGGTAGCGGACAGATGTAGAGGGTGCGCTTGTCCGCATCCCAATACGCACCGATCCACATGTCACGGCGGTCTAATTTGATGGTCAGCGTCACGTGGTCTCCTTGTTGTCGCGGCTCGCCACGGCGCGGCGGGCGTCGAAGTCCATCAGTGACAGGATGATTGCACGGCAGAGGGTGCAGTCGTCTCCGCTCTCCATCGGGGAGCGGCCCTTGAGGGCGGTGAAGGCCGTGTCGGCCCGCGCCCGCAGCGCGTCGCGGTCGGTCTTGTCGAGGGCCTTGTAGCGCGCCGCCAGGGCGAGCAGCCGCAGGCAGGCGGCGCGGGTGGCCTTGTCGGCGGCGCGGGGATGGCGCATGCGGTCGATGCGGACCTTGATCCCGCGCAGGTATTCGGTGAGGGCCATCGACTCCTGATTGGCCTGCTGAGCGAAGCGGCCGACGCCGAGGTTTTCGACGACGCGGACGGCGGCGGCGTAGCGCCCGTTGGTCTTGCCGATCGGGCGGCCGATGCGGCGAAGCTGGTGGTCGATGTTTTCCTCGGCCTCACGCATCCAGTCGACGTAGCGCTTCCAGCTTGAGAGCTTCACATTGACCGGGCAGGTCGCGTAGGCGGTGATCGCGGCGCAGACATCGTCGTCGGTGAATCGCTCGGCGGCCGGGCGTGCGCAGTTGCGGCGGTGGAACTGGATGGCGACGAAGCGGTTGTGCCGCTTGTCATAGACGCTGTAGCCGCCGGCGAGCTGCTTGAAGACGTTGTTCCAGGTGGTCATCGTCAAGACGGCGAACTGATTCTCGTCAGCGCTCCAGCATGAGGCGGATTTTTTGCGCGGGGCGGTGTCGTTGAAGAGTGCGGGTTGAGCGCTCATGCGACGGCCTCCTGGATAATCCACTTGGGAATGTCGTCGCTGAAGTGCACGTTGATTACTTTGTGAAGGAGCCGAAAGAACACGCGTGACGATGGATCGCGACGGACTGTGTAGCGACACAGCAAACGCCTTGTGTCCTGATCTATGAAGGCCCACCGATACTGGAAGAAGCGAATCAGGTAGCACCAGTACCGCAAGAAATCATGCGGCAGGAACCACTCGCCGTTGATGCGAAGTCGAGCAAAGTGAGTGTGCAGCCAGCCTTCGATGTCCTCTCCGCCGGGCGTGATCGCCAGGATGCGAATTCCTCCTGGTACCACATTTGAAAAACTACGGAATCTACCTTCGAGACTGGAGGAGACGCCAATCTTGATGTGCCGGGATGCAACGGACTGAATGAAGTAAACGTATCGCTCGTTGGCCCATCGTGACCAGTTCAGGCTCTCGAAATACCCGCATTCTGGGGACTTGCGGACTCGTCGGCCGCCAAAGTACTTGTGAAAGTGACTATAGCCGTAACCAAAAACCGGCAGCGTTGGAGGAACCCGGAATCCACGGTCGGATCGGGATGGAGAACGCCAAATGGCTATCGTCATCGCGCCCCTCCGATCTTCGCAATGACGGCGGGCGGATCGTCGTCTGATTCGTCGGGCTCGTTGGCGGCGCTCAGGGTCGGGTCGGCGAAGAGCTCGGCCTCCATGCGTTCGATGAGCCGGGCCATTTCGGCGCAGGTGGTCGGGCAACTCGTGCGCCGGCCCGATGCCTGGGCCTCGGCGTCGGCCCACTTGGCCCAGTCAGATTCCGGGTTGGCTGTGCGCCAGCGGCCGCAGCGCTCGGTGAAGAGCTCTATCAGGGCGTCGTGCGGCGGCAGGACGCGCATCATCGCGGGCAACTCTTTGACGTTCGGCTCGTCGGCTTTCCGCATGCCCAGATTGACGCCGTGGAAGTGGAGCTTGCGCGTCGCGATCTTGCGCAGGTGCTCGATGACGGCGACGGCGTCGGGCGAGGACTGCATCACGCTCATCTTGCGCGACGGGTCGGACTTGTAATGCTTGGCGTCGAGGTGCTCGCCCATGTGGCGCTTGGTCCAGCCCATGCAGATGCGGAGCTTGTCGATGTAGGCGAGCTGGTCGGATGAGATCATGCGCGTCACGTCGCGCGCGCCGGACTTACGCCGCTTGGTTCGGCGGGATCGGTCGTCGTCGGTTTTACCGTTGAGGCGGTCCAGGACGCGCGAGGCCTCGAGACTCGACAGCATCGAGACGGAGCCTTTCGGGCATAGTGCGCGGACATCATCGGTGGACATGCCGCGCTGCCGTGCGGCGGCGAAGATGGCCTTGCGCTGCGGCTCGGTGATGGGCCGGGGTGAATAGGATCGCGCGGCGGCGGTCATGCGGGACCTCCAGGAGCGAGTGAGCCGGGGATGCCGCGAAGAGCGACGCCGCTTTCTCCGTCGATGATGACGTTAAAGGACTTGTCGGGGTGGCGGTCCTTATTCCAACGGGCGAAGGACACGGCGAAATCAATCAGTGCCATCGTGATGGCGTGGAGCATCTCCGGCCGCTCGCGCTTGAACGCAGCCAGCGCCGGGTCGGAAATCACCAGGAAGTTTTCGCCATCGAATTCGAGCTTCAGTAGGTGCTTCTTCATGCGGTGGCCTCCTGCGGAAGCGCCGCGTTGATGCGAGAAATCCACGGCTCCTTGACGTTCCAAAGTTGCTGAGCGCCGGCCTTCGGGATCGGCTCAGCCAGTTGGCGCACGTTCGCCAGGATGAAACACCATGGGCCGTTGGTGTGCGGATGCTCGCGCGCCCAGTAGTACTCCTCGGGGATCGACAGGCGATCGATATCGTCGGTGTGCAGGCAGGCGACCAGGTCGGCGACGGCGAGGAATGCGCCGAAGTACTTCCCGCTGTCCGGCATCGGGTACTCGGTCGTGAGCCATTGGCGCGAAAGGCCTGCGTGAATCGCCAGCGGTCCGCGATAGCCGGTGTACCACGTCCGATTCTCGACGCGCTTCTTGCCCGTCGCGATCAGCCATGCATAGGGGTTGCAGATCGTGAGGGCTTTCACGGCGCGGCCCTCCTTTCGGCGCGGGCCTTGTCGAGCTCAGTGTTGACGGCGCGGAGGTCGGACTCGCAGCCGCACACCTGGCGGAGAAGA
Source organism: Pseudomonadota bacterium (assembly GCA_963205015.1). GTDB lineage: Bacteria > Pseudomonadota > Alphaproteobacteria > Rhizobiales > Hyphomicrobiaceae. The sequence goes on along the minus strand of CAUJKI010000569.1, from coordinate 5,286 downwards.
CGGACGAGATCGGCCCGGGCGGCGACGTGACGGGTCCAGTGGATGTTGGCCTGGCTCTCCATGAAACGCTTGCGCGTGCGATCGACCCGGTCACGCGCCGCCGCGATATCATGATCGATCTGCTCGATCAAAGTCGCGTAAAGCACGTTGTCGGCGTCGTAGGGATTCTTCACGGCGCGGCCCTCCTTGCCCGGCGCGACTGGCCGTCGCCGGTCAGGCCGATCATGGCCATGCCGTCATTGAGTCGATCAGCGTAGGAGCGGCCGAACTGCCGGGCGTCGAAGTCGGCCTCGCGGTCTTCGTCGATCTCGTCGAGCACGCGCTGCGGGCACCGATGCTGGTTCTCTTCAGAACCGGCAATAGATGAGTGCCACTCAAACTCTCCGCAGATCGGACACCGCATAACTAAAACTGCCTCCGTGCAATGCGCCGCCCGAAATCAGGCGACGCGAAATATCAGCATGTCATCCTTCACGGTCGTCTCTCTGCGACCGGGCAATGGCCTCAAATCCATCAGCCTGAAAACCTTCGACAGGGCGAGCCGCTTACACAGCCGGCCCTTCGTCATGCAAAGCCGCATCGGACTCTCGCTGCGGCGGGGGGATCGAATCGCGATCTGCCGCGACTCCTTGTCAAAAAGGACCGTGGCCTCATTCTCGATGTGCAGGCGCATCAGGTCGGCGATCGGGAAGTTGCACCGCCCGCCTGCGCCGACGGTCATTTCACCGCTCGGAATCGGCTGCGAGCCCTTCGGCCTGGTGTCGAAGACTTCAAACGCCACGGATCAACCTGCCTTGGCGGCGGCACGCGGGCCTTCCGCCGAAATCTGTTCCCTGACCAGCTTGGCCTCGCTCGGGCCGATGAAGAGGACTAATGCCGCGCGGATGTCATCGGCGGTCACCTGCGGGCCGCGCTTGATGTCGATGGCGATCTCCATGACGCGACAGGCCAGGCGCAGGGCCCCGTGGCCGGGGAGATTGGCCAACTGGACGGCGAGGCCGATGGCATCGGGGCGGAAGATGCGCAGTCGCTGGCCCTTGACGATCTTGTCGATGTCCTCGCGCGTGTACTTGGTGCCGGCGATCCGCGTGCCGTCGGCGTCGTGATCGAGGCAGTCGCGGTCCAGCGAGATCACCGGGAAGAATCGCGAGGTGATTTGCGGGCTGATCGGCGTCCGATCGCCGCCGCGCGTGCGAACGATGACCTCGTAGAAGTGCTCATCGCCGAACAGGATGATGGGGACGTTTCGCACGTTCTCCGGGTCGCTCTTGTCGTGCAGGCCGCGCAGCATTTCCAGCGCGCCGTTGGTGAGCTTCTGGGCCTCGTCCACGAGGATGACCGTGTTGCGGTGCTTCTGGAGGTATTCGTCGAGCTCACGCTTCTTGCCGCGCGCGTGCGGGCTGTAGGTCTTGAAGCCGAAGGCCTTATGCAGTTCATCGATGACGAACTTGGCGTCGCAGTCGGCGTCGTCGCAGGTGATGAGAACCGCGCCGTCGTGCTGGTCGCGGAACCAGCGGGCATGGGCGCTCTTGCCGTCGCCGGGCTCGCCGGTGATGACGCCGATGGATCGTCGCGTCAATGCCTGATTGATGGCCCCGACGATGTGCTCGGTGATCTTGATCCGCTGGAAGCCGCGTATGTCGGGGCGCTTGCGCTGGGTGTCCTCGGACGCGAGGAACTGATCGATCATCCGCAGGATGCGGTCGGTGTCGCCCTTGTAGGTGCCGCTTGCAGTCTGAAGGACGACGGTCGATCCGACGCCGATGTTCTCGGCGATCTTGGCCCAGGGCATCGGCTTGCCGCCGACCTTGTGGCCTTCACGGTAGCTATTCAGGTCGCGGATAATCGCGTCGCGCTGCTGCTTGGTGATGGGTTGGTCTTGTATGAGCATCCTTGCCGTTACCCTCGCATCCTTGCTGAAGACGTCCATCGCCCGGCCTTCCTGGCCGGTGGGCTCGATATCTTCAGGATTCAAAATGGGGCCTCCTCACTGAAACACCTGAAATCGACGTGGCGCTCCGGCTCGCTGGCCGACTCGGCATCGCTGCCGGGCATGTTGCGCAGGTCGATCGACGGGAACTCGTTGAGCGCTTGTGCCGCCGCGTTGGCGTCGGAGAGCTTCTTGATCGCCTCGGCTCCGGCGGCGCGCTTGATCTTCTCCACGCCGGCGGCGAGCTCGCTGTCGCCGCCGACCAGGCGCAGGCCTTCGCGCTTCGCGGCCGGCACCTGGCTGTCGGGAATCTGATTGAGCTTGGCGGCGCGGCGGCGGAGCTTCGATATCAATTGCGGGTTTGAAGCGATGGCGTCATCGCGCACCTGGTGGAACTTCTTGATCTGCCGCTTGGCGCTCTTGCGCATGTTCTCGGCGGCGCGGAGTTCGCTCTGCGTCATGCCGAGATTGCGATCGGCGAAGGCCACGCAGATCGGAATGCCGTCTTCATCGCAGAGGGTGATTTGCTGGGCGTTGACCGGATCGGCGAGGTAGAAGACCTCCTTGCCCATGAGCCGCCAGACCTCTTTGTCGAGCTTGCCGTAGCGGATGTTCTTGTGGCGGATGCCGTCGCGCCCGACCTTGCGCGGGCCGAACATTCGCGAGCAGGCGAGCTCCAGCACGTCGGCGGGCAGCAGCCTCGGCGTCGCGGTGAAGTACCGGGCCATCGCCTGGCGTGGGCAGAGGCCGAACATGCCGTCGCCCTCGACCGTCTCCTCATCCATCGCGGCAATGAAGGCCTCGAACTGGTCGCGCACTTCCTCCACCGTGGGAAGCTGGTCGATGAATTCATTCGTCCATCGCTCGGCATCCCAGGGGCGCTCGCTGTGCGTGCCGCCCCAGAAGCCGGCGAAGAAGCGGTCGAAGCGATCCTTCACCGTGTTGAATCGGGACTCGATCGACTTTGACCACGGGTGCTTTTTCAGGGCAAAGTGCGTCTCGATCTTGAGGCGCTCGAAGGCCCCGAGAACGCGCTTCGAGTCGAACTCATCCCACTTTCGATCGCGGCGCATCTTGCCGGCGACGGCGCGGTAGTCGCGGCCGTTGTCGATGGTGACTTCGTTGGGCAGGGTTCCCATCGCCTCGCAGGCCATGCGGAATGATGAAAGAATGGTGTCGCTGTTGGCGTCTTCGGAAATGATCCATCCGGCGATCTTGCGGCTGCGGACGCACATCCACGCGGTGACCTTGACGCGGCACCGCTCCCATCCGCGCGCGCCGGCGACGCGGGCCATGAAGTCGAAGATGCGTTCGTCACCGCACAGGTGGGTGCCGGCGGCGATATGCTCGATCGAGCGGGCGATCTTCGGCAGGAATGATGCCTCGGTTCGGTATGGCCCCTGCGCCGTGATGGCCGCTTCGGCCGGGTGGACATTGGCCGCGTAGTACTTCAGGACCGTTCGATATTTCCCCCACGCCCAGGCGTCTTCGCCCTTGTGCTCGGTGCGGACGAGGGTGTCCACGAGTCGCCAGCAATCCTTCATCGACGGCGAGCCGGCTCCGTGATGGAGGCGAAGGAACATGCCCCAGGCCTCGGCTCCGATGGTCGGCGGTTTCTGGTCGCCGCCGTTGTATTCGGGAGCCAGCGCGGCCAGTCCGCCGTCCGGCGCTTCGTACTTCGCGGCCCAGACGTAGAAGGTGGAGGCCGAAAGTTTCTTGATGACTGATGCGCCGCCGACCATGCCGGTTGCGTAGCACTCGCCGACGTAGAGGCTCAGCACGTCATGGGCCGAGCGGCCGCGGTGCCTGAGTCGGAACGCGGCGAAGCCGACGATGATGTCGCGGCGGGCCTCGGCGATCTTGATGTGGCGGGGTGGGACCTTGGCGCGGCGCAGTTCACCGAGTTGATGCAGGTCGCGGTCGATGGTGTTGATGTCGGTTCGAAGGGCGGCAGCAGCGCCGACGTGGACCTGCCACTGGCCGGCGAATTTTCGGGCGAGGTTTTGGTTCTGCCATCCTTCGCATCGGTACAGGCAGGCGCGCACGGTGATGCCGAGCTTCTTCGCCGCTTCGGCGAGCGTGATCCAGTCGGCGTCGGCCGGCTGAGTCGAAAGCTGCAGGCGCTGTGCGGGAAGGGACACTAGTCGTCGTCCTCCATGTCATCGTCGATGTCGCTGAAGGACTGGCGGGAAACGATGTCGCTGGCGAGCTCGTCGAGCATCACGTGGAATTCTCGCTCGGGCAGTTCGGCCTCAGCCTTGTTGATCGCGTCGATGACGATCCTGGTGTGATTGACGCGGCGGAAGTGATCCGCCTCCACCTTCTTGCCGCCGACCTGCAATTCTCTGAATTCGCGGGCCTTCATGCCGGCACCTTCTCCAGTGTGCGCGTCGGGAGCTTGCGGGCGACGCGGTTGATTTCGTTGGGTGAGGCGTGGTGCGTGACGCGGCGGATGAACTGGCGGCCATCCTGCTCGGCGGTGAAGTAGCCGCAATGCTCGCAATGAATCGTGATCCTGCGGTAACATCCGGAAACGCGGCCGCGCGTGTCGAACTCGTCGGTCCACTCGCCAATGTGGAAGTGATCGGCGGCGACGGGTTGTTCGCATTGCGGGCAATTCATAGGGCACCTTCCAATCAGGCTCGCTCGTCGATGAGCCGTCCCTTCTGGACCAACGGCGCGTCGCTGATGCCGGCGAGGGTGATCATGCGCATCTCGTCGTTAATGCGCTCCAGCGTGGTCGCGGTCTCCGAAAGATTCAGGCCGTCTCTGTGTTCTTCGATCCACTGGCGGAGCGATCGCAGATTGCGGATGGCGAGGTCAGCCCATCGGTCGGCCCAGACCTGGGCGCTCACGACGTGCGGCGCATTGGGCGGGACGTTCCACTCCGCGCCGGGCGGCGGGGGTGATTGAGAAAAATCGCCACGGACGGTCGGTGCCGCGTCATGCGTGCGATCCATCGCATCTTCGCGCCGTCCGTGGCGGTGCGGCAAAGCGCCGGAGTTACCCGGCGCGCCTGACCTCGCGACCTCAGCCGTCGCGGGTGATGAGCTCGAAATATCGGCGATCATGCGACGCTCCTTTGTTGGTGAGCGGATACAGCCGCCGTGGTCAGGGCGATGAGGCGCTGGGCCTCGGCGGCGTGGCGGTTGAATGAGTCGATGGCCTTCCCGTCACTGGCGTCGATGCGGCCGTCGGCGACGATCTTGTGGATGTACTTGAGGCTGGCGGCCAACTGCTCGATCGCCGTCGATGCCTGGGGTTAGTGTTGATCTATCGTCGGGTTTCGCTCCGGCTGCCTGGGCTGTTGTTTCTGTGGGCGATTGGCCTGATCAGTGTGTGTGTGACCGATGGTG
>CAUJKI010000568.1 GCA_963205015.1 Pseudomonadota bacterium | reverse complement strand
ACGACGCTGCTGCCACTGCCACCACCGAACGAAGCGGTGACGGGAGCCGATGTCGTGTAGCGGTTCCAGGTGACGGTGACGCGCGTTCCCGTCGGTACGCGATCGTAGAGGTCGATCACGTCTTTATTATACATGCGGATGCAGCCTTTCGAGACTGCCTGCCCGATCGTCCAGGGCGCGTCGGTGCCGTGGATGCGGTACATGGTTGCGCCGAGGTACAGAGCCCGCGCGCCCATCGGGTTCATCGGGTGACCGCCCGGAACGTGCCGCGGCAGCTTGGGGTTCTCGCGCAGCATTTCAGCCGTCGGCGTCCACGGCGGATCGACGCGCTTCGAGGAAACCTGCAGCGTGCCCTGCCAGCGGCTCTGCTCGCGAGGAACGGCAATCGGATAGCTGAGGGCCTCGCCCGGCTTGGTAACCAGGTACAGCCTGCGGTCGCCGAAGCTTACGATGACCTGGCCGGGACGATGCTGCACGCCGAAGCGCACGATCTCTTTACCGCTGCCGCCCACCTGGCTGCCGCCGCCCCAGAGCCAAGCCAGTCCCTGCGCCTCGGCCGTGGTCGGTGCGGCCGGTACGAGGGCCGCGATAGCCAGGGCGGCGCTCGCGATAAGAGTGCGGGTCGAAGGGTAGCCGATCATTATCGTCTCCGGTCGTTGTTCTTGTTGCCCCCGGATCTCGGTCGTGGGCTCGAGTTCATTTTCTTTGGCGTAAGGGCGAGGCTCTGTGAGCAGTTCATGCGATGCCCGGTCAGCGGCACAGAAACCCCGGCGTCGTCGCGGCCAAAGGCCGTGGCGAGCGCGACGGGTCGCGGCGCGTGATATGTCGCTTCGTGTGCATGGTGCCCCGTTATGCTGAACGTATCGTTACGAGTCCCTGCAGCCTGCCGGTCGGCCGGCCCACGCTGACGTCATCTCAACGCGCCATCGGTTCGGTTGTTTTTCGATCTCCCCCGCCAAGTGAGGCCGGACGACCCCTTCGCCCGGTGTTCGATCACGCTGCCGCGCCCTCGTTCTTCACTTGGGTTCGGCCGCGCAGCTCGAACTGGATATGAAACTATTCTGGCGACGGTTCGAAATGCTTGCAACCGCCGGCGGGCCGATCTGGTCTTCACGAAGGCGAGATTGTGCGCATTTCAAGGAAAGTGTGTGAATCTCGTCACGTAGCACCCGTGTAGGTCGGATTCATCTACCGATCTTCTGCTGGCAGATGAGTTGTGGGAAGCCTGTCAGCAAGGTGATGGTAACGTGGGACTTGGCTGGGGACGGAGACAGCCATGGACCGTCCATCGGCCCTCTCGATCTCTTTTTGTTCCTGTTTTTCGTTGACATCAAACAGGGGTGCAGGTAAGAACAAAGGACGAACTTGGGGTGGTTTGAACAGACTTCGGACCACCCCGCGTAAGGTGGACCATACGCAGTTTCGAAGAGCGTACCCTTGGACAAGGAGCCCCGAGACCCCCTCTCCCCCCAGCCCTTGACCCAGCGGATCTTCACGGTTCGTAGCAATACGGACGAAAGTACCGGTGCGCGTATAAGTGCCAGTGAGAGTACGAGTAAGCGTATGCGTCTCCCTGGCGGCGGTGCGGTTGCCCCCTTTTTCGCACCGCCGCCAGCCCCCCATCTCCAGCAGGCACAGCTCCGGCAGGAACGGCTCGAGTGGCTCAGGACTTTGCTCGCCGCGCTCGAACGACGACAGAACCTTGATCCGGCCCAAGCCGGCATGAATGCCGGAGCGTCTACGCAGGAGGCCGGTTGGACGCTTGGCGCTCCGGAGGTAGATGGCTGGCTGCCTGACCGGTATCTCGATGCTGCCAGCCTCAACGAGATCAAGCCCGAGGCTTACGAGGATGTCCCGGCCGCCCTGACCTTCGCGCTTCTCCTGGCAGCCCGCCGTCTCGGCAGCGGTCGGGCGGATGATGGTGCGCTGCCGCCTGCTTCCCTGGCTGTCCCGCGGCCGATCCCGCCGGCTGTCTCATCGGGTCTCGTAGTGTGGTGCTGGCCGGCACGGCGCACGCGCGAGTTCGGTGGACTTTATGGCCCCGGACTCGCACGCCTCGGTCTCGATCCCGCGCGCGTGCTGCTGGTCGAGACGACCACGCCGGCCGAAACCCTCTGGGCGATGGAGGAGAGCATCGGATCGGGGGCGGCGGCGCTCGTCATTGGCAGTCTCGATGCCGTAGCCCTGACGCCGGCCCGCCGCCTCGCGCTTGCGGCTGCCGCACATCGCACGCCGGTCCTGATGGTCACGGCGGCCCGCCCGCCCGCCATGCCGGCCACCTTCGCCCGCTGGCGCATCGCCGCCGCGCCAAGTGCGCCGCATCTTTTCGATGTCGCAGCACCCGGCGATCCACGCTTCAGGCTCACGCTCGAGCGCTGCCGCGGCGTGGCTGCCGGCGGTGTGTCGCCGTCCTTTGTTGTGGAGTGGAGTCATGACGCGGATCGTTTCCGTGTGGTTGCCGGCATGGCCGATCGAGCGTCTGCGGCGGCATCGCGGGCCTGAGGTCGTACCTGCGGACCAGCCGCTGGCACTCGTCGCCCATGGCGCGCATGGGCTCGAGATTGCGGCTGCCAACGAAGCCGCGCGGGCACTCCGTCTGCGTGTCGGGACTGGGCTCGCAGATGCGCGGGCGGCGTTTCCGGCGCTGATCACCCTTCCAGCCGATGGGGGCGGCGATCGTGACGACCTCGTGCGCCTTGCGCGCTGGTGCGGCCGTTATGGGCCAGCGCGGCATATCGATGGTGAGGACGGGATCTGGATCGACATCACGGGTGTCGCACACCTCTTCATGCCGAAGGCTGCGACATCTAAGGCGGTCGCAGGGATGACGCAGGAGAATGAAGAGGTTCGAGAGCAAGCGCTGCTCGCCGATCTCACGACGCGCCTTTCTGCGCTCGGCATCACGGTGCGGGCGGCGTGCGCCGACACGCTTGGGGCGGCCCACGCGCTCGCCCGGTTCGCAACGTCACCTGAGGATGCCTTCGTGATTGCGCCGCCGGGAGGCGCGAGCCCCGCGCTTGCGTCCCTGCCGGTGGCTGCCTTACGCATCGAGGCCGATGCCATCCGCCTGCTCGAGCGACTCGGCCTTCGGCGCATCGGCCAGCTCTATGGTCTCCCGCGCGCGGCTCTCGAGCGTCGCTTCCGCGCCATGCACCGCCAGGACAGGCCGGGAGCCGAGACGATTGCCACGGTGCTGATGCGTCTCGACCAGGCGCTCGGCCATTATGGTGAGCCGCGCGTGCCACTCGTCGAGGCACCGGACTTCATCGCGCGCCTGCCGTTCTCCGATCCGGTGCTCACCGCGACCGGCATCGAGGCCGCGCTCGGGCGGCTGTGCAGCGATCTTGTGAACTTGCTGGCCGAGGCCGGTGTCGGGGGGCGCCGCTTCCGCCTCTCGCTCTACCGCTCGGATGGTACGCTCGGCGAAGTCGCGGTCGGCACCAGCACACCCTGCCGGGATGAGGTACACATCGATCGTCTGCTGCGCGGGAAGATCGCTGAGTTCGATGCCGGCTTCGGTATCGACCTGATGACTCTCGAGGCGCACGAGGTCACACGGCTGGATGCACGTCAGCAAGGTCTCGATGCGGATGCCGCCGGAACGCGTGCGCGTGCCGCTGCTCGGCTTGTCGATCGGCTCTCGGGTCGCCTCGGTCGCTGCCGCGTCATGCGTCTCCGGCCCCGTGCGAGCCACATCCCGGAGGCTGCTCAGGAGCGCGTGACGGCGCTTGGGACTATGGATCAGGCGAAGACGTCAGCCGCATCCGAAGCTCCTTTATCCTCTTTCGAGGGTCGCCGTCCGGCCTTCTTGCTGGACCCGCCCGAGCCGATCGAAGTTCTCGCGACTGTTCCCGAGGGGGCACCTGTGCTGCTCGTGTGGCGGCGCGTGCGCCGGCGCATCGTGCGCGCGGAGGGCCCCGAGCGGATTGCGCCCGCGTGGTGGGCGGCCTACGTCCCAAGCTCGCCCGAGGCGGCAGCCGGTGCCCCCCTGACCCGCGACTACTACATCATCGAGGAGGCCGGCGGTGCGCACTACTGGGTCTTTCGTGCCGGTCTCTACGACAAGGAAAGAGATGGCGCGTGTGACGAAGACGACGACGATTTCCAGGCCCGCACGCCGCGCTGGTTCATGCACGGGCTGATACCATGAGGCCCGCTTATGCCGAATTGCAGGTGACGACCAACTTCTCCTTTTTACGGGGCGGTTCGCATCCCCATGAGCTGGTGGCGGAGGCCAAGGAACTGGGCCTCGCGGCGCTGGCGGTCACGGATCGCAATACGCTCGCCGGTGTCGTGCGCGCGCATACGGCAGCAAAGCAGGTCGGCCTCAAGCTCATCGTCGGCACCCGTCTCGATCTCACCGATGCGCCAAGTCTCATCTGCCTGCCGACGGATCGTGAGGCTTATGGCCGCCTCTGCCGTCTTCTTTCTCAGGGACAGCTCGCAGCCGACAAAGGACAGTGCATTCTGGCGCTCGCCGACGTCGCAGCCGCGGCGCGTGGCCAGATCCTGATTGCGCTTCCGCCCGAAGGCTGGAGCTGGCGCGAGACATCGGACCCAGCTGGCTTCGAAGCCGAGCTGCGGCGTATCAAGACGAGCGTCGCACCCGCCGCCCTCTACCTCGCTGCCACGCACAGCTACCGCGGCGAGGATCGCGCCCGCATTGCCGCGCTCGCCGCGATGGCGCGGCGCTGCCGCGTGCCGCTCGTGGCGACGGGCGACGTACTCTATCACACGCCCCATCGCCGCCCCCTCCAGGACGTGCTGACGTGCATCCGCGAGGGCGTGCGGATCAGCGAGGCAGGCCTGCGTCTCGCGTCCAATGCCGAGCGCCACATCAAGCCGCCGAACGAGATGGCGCGTCTCTTCGAGGGACACGAAGAAGCGCTCGCACGCACGCTCGAGATCGCAGCCGCCTGCACGTTCAATCTCGAAGATCTCAAGTACGAATACCCCGACGAGCCCGTGCCGCCCGGCAAAACGCCGCACGCTCATCTCATCGATCTCGTCGAGGAGGGCGCGCGCGAGAAATTTCCCAAAGGCGTACCGGAAAATATCCGCGCGAATATCGACAAGGAGCTCGCGTTGATCGCGAAGCTCGAATACGCGCCCTACTTCCTTACGGTCCACGACATCGTCGCCTTCGCGCGTAGCCAGAACATTCTCTGTCAGGGGCGCGGCTCGGCGGCCAATTCGGTCGTCTGCTACTGTCTCGGCATTACCGGGGTGAATCCGACGGAGGTCGATCTTCTCTTCGAGCGCTTCATCAGTGCCGACCGCAAGGAGCCGCCGGACATCGACGTCGATTTCGAGCACGAGCGGCGCGAGGAGGTCATCCAGCATATCTATGACCGCTATGGCCGCGATCGTGCGGGGCTTGCCGCCACGGTCATCAGTTATCGCTCGCGCTCGGCCGTGCGCGAGGTCGGCAAGGCCATGGGGCTCAGCGAGGATGTCGTCGCGGCGCTCGCCGGCATGGTCTGGGGTACGCGTTCGGGTGGTGCGCTACCTGAGCAGCGCGTGCGCGAGGCGGGTCTCGATCCCGATGATCCGCTGCTCCAGCGTGTGCTCGAGCTGACCGAGGAGCTGATCGAATTTCCCCGTCACCTTTCTCAGCACGTCGGCGGCTTCGTGCTGACCCGCGGGGCCTTGGTGGACACCGTCCCGGTCGGCAATGCCGCCATGGAAAAGCGCACGTTCATCGAGTGGGACAAGGATGATCTCGACGTGGTCGGGTTGCTCAAGGTCGATGTGCTGGGTCTCGGGAGGCTCACGTGCATCCGTCGCGCCTGCGATCTGATCGCGATGCATGAGGGTAAGCATCTAACGCTCGCCAGCGTCCCGCGCGAGGATCCTGCCGTCTACGAGATGCTGTGCAGGGCCGAGGCCATCGGTGTTTTCCAGGTCGAGAGCCGC
>CAUJKI010000567.1 GCA_963205015.1 Pseudomonadota bacterium | reverse complement strand
GGTGCCGTCCGCGAGCACGACGCGCACGCCGTTGACCGTGAAGAGGTCGCGGATCGACTGGCCGGCGATCTTCTCGCCCTTGGCCGCGGCGTCCTGGTAGGCCTGCACCATCTTCTCGACGATGCCGTACTTCTTCTCATCGGCACAGTGCGGGGACATGGTCGGCGACTGCCAGGTCTGCGGCAGGTCGCGCTGGAGATCGGCCATCGTCTTGCTGGGGCTCCGGTCGAGCATGTCGCATACCGCAAGCGCCGCGACGAGACCGTCGTCATAGCCGCGTCCGAGCGGCGGCTGGAAGAAGAAGTGCCCCGATTTCTCGAAGCCGACGAGCGCCTTCTGCTCGTGCGTATAGCGCTTCATGTAGGAATGGCCGGTCTTCCAGTAGAGCGCGCGCGCGCCGTTTTTCTGGAGAACGGGATCGGTCAGGAAAAGGCCCGTCGACTTGACGTCGGCGACGAAAACCGCATTCGGGTGCAAGGCCGATATGTCGCGGGCAAGCATCACGCCGACCTTGTCGGCGAAGATCTCGTGGCCCTCGTTGTCGACGACGCCGCAGCGGTCCCCGTCACCGTCGAAGCCGAGACCGACATCGGCCTTGTGCTCCAGCACGGCCGCGCTCATGGCGTGCAGCATCTCGAGGTCTTCGGGATTGGGATTGTAGCGCGGAAATGTGTAGTCGAGATTACAGTCGAGGGGTACGACCTCGCAGCCGATGGCGTCGAGCACCTGCGGCGCGAATGCCCCGGCCGTGCCGTTGCCGCACGCGCACACGACTTTGAGGCGGCGCTTGAGCTTCGGCCTGCTGGAGAGCGCCTTCATGTAGCGCTCGGCCATGTCGGGGACGAAGATATAGCGCCCGCCGCCGGGGGCGTCGTACGCGCCCTTGAGCACGATGTCCTTGAGCTCGGTCATGTCGTCGGGGCCGAACGTGAGCGGCCGGGCAAGGCCCATCTTGATGCCGGTCCACCCGTTGTCGTTGTGACTCGCCGTGACCATGGCGACGCCCGGCACGTCAAGATCGAACTGCGCGAAGTAGGCCATGGGCGAGAGCGCGAGGCCGATGTCGTGCACTTCGGTGCCGCCGGCAAGGAGACCGGTGATCAAAGCCTGTTTCACGGACGCCGAGTACGATCGGAAGTCATGCCCGGTGACGATGCGCAGCGGCACGCCGCGACGGCGGAACAGCGCTGCAAGCCCGAGCCCGATCGCATTGAGACCCATGAGGTTGATCTCGTCCGGGAACAGCCAGCGCGCGTCGTACTCGCGAAAGCCGGTCGGCTTGACGAGCGGCAGGCGCTCGAAATCGGCTGTGTTGGGCTTGAGGTCGGCGCGGGGCTTCGGCAGCATCATTTGATGTTTCCTCGTCGGGAGCGCGGGTCGCCGGCTTTCGTTGCCCTGCAGTCGTCTCGGGCACCCGGCCGGCGGCGGTCCGACCCAGTATAGACGGTGAAAGTATAGGTCCCGTTTCGGACGGATCGAAGGCCTGCTCCGCCCTGAAACGCCAATGCTTTAGCGGAATGTATGGGTGCCGCCAATGGGGCACGCGGCCGTTACGGGGAGGCGGCCCTCGTTCGGTCGCGCCGGCGCTGCGCCGGTCACTTGCCGTAGAGGACCTCCGGCAGCCACAGCGCGATGGCGGGGAACAGGATGACCAGCGTCAGCGCGATGAGCTGAAGGACCATGAACTGCATCATGCCCTTGTAGATGTCGGCCAGTGACCACTCCGGGACGACGCCCTTGAGGAAGTAGGCGGAGAGCGCCACCGGCGGCGAGAGCCACGCCGTCTGCAGGTTCACCGCGACGAGGATGCCGAACCATGCCTTGTCGAAGCCGAGTTTCACCACGAGCGGCAGCAGGAAGGGCACCACGATCAGCACGATCGGCACCCATTCGAGCGGCCAGCCGAGCAGGAAGATCAGCGCCATGATGATGGCGAGGAAGACGTAGCGGTTGAGATCGAGGCCGAGCAGCCCCTCGGTCAGCATCGTCGGCGTGCCAAGGCGCGCGAACACGGCGCCGAAAAAGTTCGAGGCAGCGACCAGAAACAGGATCAGGACCGAGATCTCGAGCGTCTTGATCAGTGAATCGGTGAAGTTCCTGAGTGTCAGTTTCCGATAGGCCACCGCCAGCACCAGCGAGCCGAACGCGCCGCAGGCGGCGCCTTCGGTCGGCGTGGCGATGCCGAAGATGATGCTGCCGAGCGCGGCGAGGACAAGTGCGGCCGGCGGCACGAGACCGGCGAAGAAATCGCTCCAGACCTCGCGCAGATCCTTGGCGTGCAGCTCAGGCGGAAGCGGCGGCCCGAGCGCGGGATTGAGCCAGCAGCGGATCATCGCATAGCCGGTAAAGAGGACGGCGAGCAGCAGGCCGGGGAGGATGGCAGCGGCAAAGAGCGTTGTCACCGGCACTTCGAGCACCGGCCCCATGACCACCAGCATGATGCTCGGCGGCAGCAGAATGCCGAGCGTGCCACCGGCGGCGATCAGCCCCGCGGAGAGGCGCACGTCGTAGCCGGAGCGGATCATCGGCTTGCCGGCCATGATGCCGAGGATGGTGACGGACGCGCCGACGATGCCGGTTGCCGCCGCGAAGATCGTCGCGACGAACATGACCGCGAGGAACAGAGAGCCGGTCAGGTTCGCGAGCAGCTTCTGGATGCTGTCGAATAGGCGCTCCATGAGGTTCGCCTGTTCCATCATCACGCCCATGAAGACGAACAATGGTACCGCGGCGAGCGTTTGCTCCATCATCGAGGCGTTGAACTGGAGGGTCAGCAGGTAGAACACCAGCGGCCCGAAGCCCCAGTAGCCGAAGACGATGCCCAGAAAGAGCAGCGTGAAGGAGATCGGGAATCCGAGAAGGATGGCGAACAGCATCGCCCCGATCATGAGCAGTCCAATGATCTCAG
>CAUJKI010000566.1 GCA_963205015.1 Pseudomonadota bacterium | reverse complement strand
GCCTCGTGCTGGCGCTCGACACGCGACTGGCTCCGCTGGAGTAGGCCACCGATGCATCACTACGCGTGTGCGATACTGCTGCGCGATGGCGATATACTTCTAGGCAAGCGGTCGCCCCATCGACGCGCCTATCCGAATTGCTGGGACATAATCGGAGGCAGGGTGGAGACTGAAGAGACGCTTGAAGCCGCGCTCGCGCGAGAACTCGACGAAGAACTCGGCGTGAGGCCAATCCATTTCGAGAAGTTCGCCGAGATCAAGGACAGTAACCCTGGCGGGCGCGGCGAAGCCGTATATAATCTGTTCGTCGTCAAGAGCTGGCTCGGCGAACCCGAAATGAAGAATGGCGAGCACTCGGAGCTTCGGTGGTTTCCGATCGAAAGCGCCTGCGCACTGCGCGATCTGGCCCTGACAGAGTATCCCGACCTCTTCCGCCGCATTCGGTGATGCCCAAAACCGACCACTTCGACATCTTCCTCGCCACCGCACCGGGCCTGGAGCCAGCGCTGTATAAGGAAGCGCGTTCGCTGCGCTTGCGAGCGGTGAAGGAAGTTCCCGGCGGCGTCATCGTCAAAGGGAACTGGCGCGACGTCTGGCGTATCAATCTCGAGGTGCGCGGCGCGAGCAAGATTCTGGCCCGCATCGACGCTTTCCGCGCCTTTCAGCTTGCCGAACTCGAAAAACGTGCGCGCCGCGTCGCGTGGGGCGATGTGCTGCGCAGTGATGTCTCGTTCCGCGTCGAGGTGACGTGCAGGACTTCGAAGATCTACCATTCGGGCGCAGCGGCACAGCGCATCGAGAAGGCCATCCGCGAGGAGATTGGCGCCCAGTCTGCGGAGGACGCTCCGGTCTCCGTCATGGCGCGCATCGAGAACGACCTTTGCACGATCAGCGTCGACACCTCGGGCAACCTCCTGCACAAGCGCGGCTTCAAGGTCGCGGTCAACAAGGCGCCCATGCGCGAGACCATGGCGGCGCTCTTCCTGCGCCAGTGTGGCTATGACGGAACCGAGCCTGTGGTCGATCCCATGTGCGGCTCGGGTACGTTCGTCATCGAGGCCGCGGAAATTGCGGCAGGCCTGAAGGCAGGCCGCGAGCGGCACTTCGCTTTCGAGCAGCTTGCCACATTCGACGCTGCCGCTTGGGAGGACATGCGGCGCGCGGCCCCCGTGGAGAAGCCGGCGATCCGCTTTTACGGCAGTGATCGGGATGCCGGCGCCATCGAGATGAGCTGCATGAATGCCGCACGCGCCGGCGTCGCCGATCTTATCGAATTCCGGCAGCACGCAATGAGCGACCTCGTCCCGCCGCCGGGTCCGCCCGGCCTGGTCATCGTCAATCCGCCCTATGGTGACCGTATCGGCAACAAGAAGCGCCTGGAGGCCCTCTATCGCGCGCTTGGCGAAACCCTGCGGACCCGCTTCTCGGGCTGGCGCGTGGGCCTGATCACGAACGAGGCGTGGCTCGCCAAGGCGACCGGCCTGCCATTTCTGCCCCCCACTGCCCCTGTCGCCCACGGCGGGATCAGGGTGACACTGTTCAGGACGGAGAAGCTGGCTTAGGCAGCACAACCGCTGAATGCCCGCCATGCGTCCCTATGTTGTCAGTTGACGGCCGGCGCGGCGCGGATCATTCCTCCCCGGCCATGACAGCTACCCTCGCCAATGCCACTTCGCGGCCACTGCTGCCGATCCTGGTCGCCCTCAGTGGGGCGCACCTGCTGAACGATCTCATACAGTCGATGATCCCGGCCATGTACCCTCTGATCAAGGAGGCGTACCACCTGGACTTCGCCCAGATCGGGCTCATCACGCTGGCCTTTCAGGTGACGTCGTCGCTGCTGCAGCCACTCCTCGGCCACGTCACCGACGCGAGGCCGTGGCCCTATGCGATGGTTGCCGGCATGGGCGCGACGCTCGCCGGGCTCTTCGCGCTGTCGTTCGCGCCCAACTACGGAACGGTGCTCGTCGGCGCGGCCATGGTCGGGCTCGGCTCGGCCGTGTTCCACCCCGAGGCGACGCGCATGGCGCGCCACGCCGCGGCAGGGCAGCAGGGCCTCGCACAAGGCGTCTTCCAGATTGGCGGTCACGTCGGCTATGCGGCCGGCCCGCTGCTTGCGGCGATGATCGTCGTACCGCGAGGCCAGCAGAGCCTCGCGTGGATGTCGGTTGTCGCACTCATCGCAATGGTGCTCATGGCGTGGACAGGCTCGCGCTACGCCGAAATGCGCCGGTCGCAGGCGGCGGCCGCCGCGGCATCGCCGACCAAAGGAACGACTACGAGCGCCGCCGGCCCCATGCTGCCGACTGGCCATGTGCTGTTTGCGATGGCCATCCTCATTCTGATCCTGCTGTCGAAGAACGCCTACACGGCCGCGTTCACATCCTACTACACGTTCTATCTGATCGAACGGTTCGGCGTGTCGGTGCAGCTCTCGCAGATCATGCTGTTCCTTTACCTCGTCGTCGGCGCGATCGGCGTGATCATCGGCGGCATGGTCGGCGACCGCATCGGACGGCATCGCGTAATATGGATCTCGATCCTCGGCTCGCTGCCTTTCGCATTGATACTCCCACACGCCGACCTCTTCTGGACCGGCGTGCTCAGCGTCGTCATCAGCCTGATCATGGCGAGCGCGTTCTCGGCAATCCTCATCTATGCGATCGACCTCGTGCCGCATCGTGTGGGACTGGTCGGTGGGCTGTTCTATGGCCTCGCCTTCGGACTTGGAGGCCTTGCCGCGGCGGTGCTCGGCGTGCTCGCGGACTGGCTCGGCATTATCACGGTGTTCAAAGTCGTCGCCTGGATGCCCGCCCTGGGCCTGATGACGTTCCTGCTGCCAAGGACGTCGTGAAACCATAGTGCGCGCGATCGGCCCGCGGCACCTTGACTTCTCCCTCCCGACAGACGATCGAAGCTCAAAAGCACTGCGCGAAGAGGCTTCGCGCACCCGGGAGCTCGAAATGTCCACGACGCCCATTCCCGTCAGCACCACGGTCGCCGATCTCAGGCTGCGCGTGCGCACGTGGCGCAGCGAAGGACGCCGGATCGGCCTCGTGCCGACCATGGGTGCGCTGCACGAGGGCCATATCTCGCTCGTGCGCATCGCAAAGGAGACTTGCGACCGCGTCGTCGCCTCGATCTTCGTGAACCCCACGCAGTTCGCACCGAACGAGGATTTCTCGACCTATCCGCGGACATTCGAGGACGACTTGGCGAAGCTTGCGGGCGCGGATTGCCATCTCGTGTGGGCACCGACGGCCAAGGAGATGTACCCCGACGGCTTCGCGACGCGCGTCGTGCCGGGAGGTGCCGCGGAAGGCCTCGAGACGGACTTCCGCCCGCATTTTTTCGGCGGGGTGGCGACGGTATGCACGAAGCTCTTCCAGCAGGTGACGCCGGATATCGCTGTCTTCGGCGAGAAGGACTTCCAGCAGCTCGCCGTCATTCGCCAGGTCGTGCGCGACCTCGACATGCCGCTCACGATCGTCGGCGCGCCGACCGTGCGCGAGGCGGACGGTCTCGCGATGTCGAGCCGCAATCGCTATCTCTCCGCCGGCGAGCGCCGGATCGCGCCGCTCATCCATCGGACGATCTCCGGCGTAGTGGCGCATATCCTGGAAGGCGGCAACGCCGACGAAGCCTGCGCCGAGGCCGCGCAACGGCTCACAGCCGGCGGGTTCCAGACGATCGACTATGTCGCGGTGCGAGATGCGATGACGCTTGGGGCCTACGATCCTGCAAAGGGCGCCGGTCGCGTTCTTGCTGCAGCTTGGCTCGGCAAAACGCGCCTCATCGATAACATCGCGATCGAGTCGTAAGTCCCCGCGCCTGGACAGCAGTCGGTCGCGTTGGACAGGCGCGCCTTGAAAGCGCAGACTTCAACGCATGATCGAGTTGGACATTGCCGAGGCCCAGACCATCGGCACGCGCGCCGAGCAGCAGGACGCAGCGGTGACGCTGCGCCTTGGCGCGCGCAGCGACGCGGTATTGCTCGTCTTGGCCGATGGCCTCGGCGGCCATGCCAATGGCGCGGAAGCTGCACGGCTCGTCGCCGAGACATTTCAGGGGCGCGGGCGCGGCGGCGCTTTGGATGCGCAGGACGACAGGCGCCGCGCTCTCCATGAGGCAATCTACGAGGCCAACCGGCGTATTCTCGCAGCCGGCGATCCAGCCGACGGCGAACGCAGCATGGGGAGCACCGCAGTCGCTGCGGTCGTGGCCGAAGGGCGCGTGCGCTGGATCAGCGTCGGCGACAGCCATCTCTACGTCTGGCGCCACGGCCGGCTGGCGAAGCTCAATGCCGACCATTCGCAGGCCGGCGTCATGATCCGCCAAGGCTATGCGCCCAACTCTCCAGCCGTCCTGAGCGCCCGATCGGTGCTCGCGTCTGCACTCACCGGTCGGACCATCGAGGAGATCGACAGCCCACCCGACGATCTGGCACTGGCGATCGGCGACGTGGTCCTGCTGGCGAGCGACGGCCTCAATACGCTCAGCGATGCCGACATCACGCGCATCATTGGGGAGACGTTCACGCTGGGAGCGGAGGCCATTGCCGACGCCCTGATCGCAGCGGTCCTCGCCGAGAAACTACCGCGCCAGGACAATGCCACGGTCATCGCCGCGCGGGTCCTCGGCAGCAATGCGCCGGCCAGGGTGGACGACGAGATCGCAAACTCGGTTGTCGTCCCGGGAGCGGAAGCCGGGCCCGGAGCGCCTGCACGGTGGCCTCTGGCGATCAGCGTCGCCCTGCTGGTGGCAGTGCTCGCAAGCGTCATCATGACGCAAATGCCATGATGCTCGCGGCCTCAATTGTAGGTAATACCTGCTTTTCGCGGGCGCCCTGAAGCAAAACCGGGCGGACGGCACTGGGCGGCGTTCACCGCTTTT
Source organism: Pseudomonadota bacterium (assembly GCA_963205015.1). Classification (GTDB taxonomy): domain Bacteria; phylum Pseudomonadota; class Alphaproteobacteria; order Rhizobiales; family Hyphomicrobiaceae. The sequence goes on along the minus strand of CAUJKI010000566.1, from coordinate 1,243 downwards.
GCGCAAGATCTGTCGGGCAAGGTATGATTCGTCCACCAATTCTTGGCAAACAGGGTTGTCCAACCTATCTTAAGTTCAGCACTTGTGGACCGGGCCTTCCCGAGGCCGTCTGATTCGTGCGGGCCGGATTGGCGCCGCGCTGGATCTGGTGCCACCAGGAAGGGGTGCACATGAACACGCATTTCCGGAACTTCGCGATCTGGGTCATCATTGGCCTGCTCCTGATCGCGTTGTTCAATATGTTTCAGAACCCCGGCCAGACCCGGCGGGGGAACGAGATCAGCTATACGGAGCTGCTGGCGCAGGTCGATGCCGGCAATGTCTCCGAGGTGACCATCCAGGGCAACCGTCTGACGGGGCAGTACGCTGACAAATCGCGCTCCTTCACGAGCTTTGCGCCGGACGATCCCAACCTCGTCGAGCGACTGAACAAGAAGGGCGTGCGCATCTCGGCGCGGCCGAAGGACGAGGACGTCCCGTCGATCTTCAACGTCCTGCTCTCCTGGTTCCCCATGCTGCTGCTCATCGCGGTGTGGATCTTCTTCATGCGCCAGATGCAGTCCGGCGGCGGCCGGGCCATGGGCTTCGGCAAGTCCAAGGCCAAGCTGCTGACCGAGCGGCACGGTCGCGTGACCTTCGAGGACGTCGCCGGCGTCGACGAGGCCAAGGTCGACCTTCAGGAGATCGTCGAGTTCCTTCGCGACCCGCAGAAGTTCCAGAAGCTGGGCGGGCGCATCCCGCGCGGCTGCCTGCTCGTCGGACCTCCAGGCACCGGCAAGACGCTCATCGCGCGCGCCGTGGCCGGCGAGGCAAACGTGCCCTTCTTCACGATCTCGGGCTCGGACTTCGTCGAGATGTTCGTCGGCGTCGGTGCGAGCCGCGTGCGCGACATGTTCGACCAGGCCAAGAAGAATGCGCCGTGCATTATCTTCATCGATGAGATCGACGCGGTGGGCCGTCATCGCGGCGCCGGCCTCGGTGGCGGCAATGACGAGCGCGAGCAGACGCTGAACCAGCTCCTCGTCGAGATGGACGGCTTCGAGGCAAACGAGGGCATCATCATCCTCGCCGCCACGAACCGGCCTGACGTACTCGATCCGGCGCTGCTGCGTCCGGGCCGCTTCGACCGCCAGATCGTGGTGCCCAATCCGGACGTCGCCGGCCGCGAGAAGATCCTGCGCGTGCATGTCCGCAAGGTGCCGATGGCGCCCGACGTCGACCTGAAGATCCTAACACACAACAC
>CAUJKI010000565.1 GCA_963205015.1 Pseudomonadota bacterium | reverse complement strand
CTCATCACATTGATGGGCTGGGCATGGCTCGCCAACATGATCGGACCGGAGAAGGCCTTCTGGACCGGCGTCGCACCCTTCGCCCTCGGCGCGGTCGTCAAGTCGGCGCTCGGCGCGGCCATACTCAAGTCCATGAAGGCGACACTGCAACGGGCGTCCTAAAGTCAAAAAGGACGAGAGGCAGAAAACGAGGCTACGGCCTCGCTCGCGCCTTCGGCACGACGGGGGCTGGCCCCCGAAACCCTCACCGGGAGGGACACCCTCCCGGACCTCCCGCTTTTATTTGATTGCGTACGAGGTTATCCGAGGAGCCTGAGATACGGCGGCGCCACGTAGTCCGTGAGCCATACGCCGTTATCGGCCTGCCAGAAGACGAGCCCATCAGCGTGCATGCGCCCTGTCGAAACTTCGAAGATGACCGGCGCGCCGTGACGCATGCCGACGCGCCGCGCCGTCTCCTCGTTCGGCGAGAGATGGACGTGCTGGCGGCTGCCGGGCCTCAATCCCTCGGCAAGGATGGCGTCGACATTCGCGCGCGCCGTACCGTGGAAGAGAACGGCAGGCGGCACGGCGGACGGGAGATCGAGATCGACCTCCACTGAATGCCCCTGCGCCGCGCGGATGCGGGAGCCGTCCGGCGAGAGCGTGAAGCGTTGCTTGTCGCTCGTCGCGACGATCTCGAGAAGCATCACACGGTCGAGCGGTTGCCCGGCTGCGTTGAACTTGGCGATCAGCTCATCGACATCTGTCCATCCCTGCGCGTCGAGCACGATACCAATGCGCTCCGGCGCATGACGCAGGACGAGGCTCAGGAACTTGCTCGTTTGCTTGGACATGGGCGCACCACGATCAGCGGTAGATGATGTCGGCCTCGATGCCGACGGGCTTCTCCGGGTTAGGCGCGACGAGCGAGACAATAGGAAGCCTCCACGTCACTTTGCGCTTGTCCTCCGAAAGCTCGCCATTCGTGTTCTCGATCCGCTTTCCGGAGATGCTCAGCGTGATGTAGCGGTTCGCAAACATCGCCGCCATCAGCGCCGCAGCCATCTTGGCCGCCTCGGGTGGAACCTCGGGCCTGTTGGCCGGGGTCGTCACCATGCGCAAGCGATAGCCGGACGATCCCGGGAGGCGGGTAAGGGACACATCCTGCTTCGGCACCGCATCGGCGTTCGGCACTTCGACCTTCTTCGCGCTCTCGACCGCTGCGATGGGATCCGAGACGTCGAAGATCATGGTGCACGTTTCCATCTCGCCGCGTTTCCCGCGCTTGCTCTCGACCGAGCGCACGCCATCGGGCAGCGGCTCGTTCGCGGGCCAGGGCTTGCCGCAGGCACCGAACGGGTTCGGCACGCCGCCGCCCGTCTGCTTTGCGAAGGCGGGGTTCGATGCGAGGGCGACGACCTCGGCTGCAAGAGCCAACTCGACTTCGACGCGCGCTTCGCCGTTCTCGCGAAAGGCCGCATCCTTCGTAAGCTCGAAGCAGCCGGCGAGAAGAATCGAGAGTCCCAGCGCTGCCCCCGCAGCCATCGTGCGAACCTGCATCATGTCATCCCCTCCACCCGCCTTGGAACGTGCGCCCATAGCAGAACGGGAGCCCACCGGCTCCCGTCATTCACCTCGTGAGTACGACCGCGCCTACGCCGCCAGCAGGCCGCCGGCCTTGGTGAGCTCGCGCAGGTGATGATCGGCGTTGCCGAACATCAGATCGATCATGGTCAGCCGCTTGAAGTAGTGACCGCCCTTGTACTCCATGGTCATGCCGATGCCGCCGTGGAGCTGGATGGCCTCCTGCCCGACGTGGCGCGCCGACTTTCCGATCTGCACTTTGACAGCATGCATGGCGCGGCGACGCTCGCTCTCATCCGGCTCGTCGATCATGACGCAGGCGTAATAGGCCATGCTCCTGGCCTGCTCGACGGAGACGAACATGTCCACCGAACGGTGCTGGAGCACCTGAAAGGAGCCGATCGGCACACCGAACTGCTTGCGCGTCTTGAGATATTCGACGGTCAGCTCGTGCAGCGCCGTCATGCCGCCGACAGCCTCGGCGGCGAGATAGGCAATGCCGTTCTGCACAGTGCGCTCGATGACGGGATAAGCCTTGCCGGCATCACCGATCACGGCATCCGCTCCGACTTTCACGCCGGAGAGCGTGACGTCGGCAGCGCGTGTGCCATCCTGCGTCGGATAGCCCTTGCGGGTGACACCCGCGGCATCGGCATCGACGAGGAAGAGCACGAGACCGTCCTTGCTCTTGCGATCGCCCGAGACACGCGCCGAGACGACGAGCTTGTCGGCACTATCACCGCCGAGGACGACACACTTCGCACCCTCGAGCACATAGCCGCCCTTGCCGTCGGCCTTTGCCGTCGTCGCGACATTGGCGAGATCGAAGCGCGCCTCGGGTTCCTGGTGCGCAAAGGCGAGCGTCAGGGTGCCGGCGGCGACCTCGGGCAGCACCGCTGCCTTCATGGCCTCGCTCGCCCCAAGGCGCAGCGCGGAGCCGGCGAGGATGACGGTCGGAAAATAGGGCTCGAGAACCTGCGCTCTTCCAAAAGCCTCGCCGACCAGCATGGTCTCGACGGCACCCTGCCCCATGCCGCCATGCTCCTCGGCGAAGGGAATGGCGAGGAGCCCCATTTCGGCAAACTCCTTCCAAAGCGCCTCGCTGTAGCCCTTGGGCGACTTCATGAGCGACGTGCGGGTCTTGACTTCGGCATAACGTGCAGCCGTCAGACGCTCGACGTTGTCCTTGAGAAGCTGCTGCTCCTCGCTGAGATCGAAATCCATAATCTGCTCTTTGTTTTCTGATGCGAACGCTGGTCGGGGTGGAGGTCGAAGTGCCGAAACTCAGAACCCGAGCACCGCCTTAGCGAGAATGTTGCGCTGGATCTCGTTCGAGCCGCCGTAGATCGAGACCTTGCGATAATTGAAGTACGTGGGCGCCGCGGGCGCGGCCCACTCGGCGCCGATCGGCGGCGCGTTGTGGCCGATCATGTCGTCCTCGTCGTTCGCGTAGGGGATCGCGAGCGGGCCGGCGAGCTCCATCAGGAGCTCGGTGACGGTCTGCTGGATCTCCGAGCCCTTGAGCTTGAGCATGGAGGTCGCGGGATTGGGCTTGCCGCTCTTGTTACCGCGCTCGGCGGCGAGGAAGCGCATCTGCGTCATCTCGAGGGCCTTGAGCTCGACTTCGGCGAGCGCCACCTTCTCGGCGAACTGCGGATCCTCCATGAGCGAGCCGCCATTGGAAGGGACGCGCTTCGCCAGCTCCTTGATGCGCGCAACGCGCATCTTCGAGACGCCGACACGGGCAATGCCGAAGCGCTCGTTGCCGAGGAGGAACTTCGCGCAGTCCCAGCCGCGATGCTCCTCGCCGATCAGGTTCTCGACGGGCACCTTCACATCATCGAAGAAAACCTCGTTGACCTCCGAGCCGCCGTCGATGAGCTGGATGGGCCGCCGCGTCACGCCCGGCGAGGTCATCGGGAACACGATATAGGAAATGCCGAGCTGCTTTTTCGCGTTCGGATCTGTACGCACGAGACAGAAGATCCAGTCGGCGTATTGCGCGAGCGTCGTCCAGGTCTTCTGGCCATTGACGATGTAGTGGTCGCCTTGCCTCACAGCGGTGGTCTTGAGCGAAGCGAGATCGGAGCCCGAGCCCGGCTCCGAGAAGCCCTGACACCACCAGTCGTCGAGCGAGGCCATGCGGGGCAGAAACTTTTTCTTCTGCGCCTCGGTGCCGAACTGGATGATCACCGGCCCATTCATGGACGTGTTGAAGGCGAGCGGCGGGGGCACGCCATTGGCCTGCATCTCCTCAAGGAAGATGTACTGCTGGACGGGCGTCCACTCCGTGCCGCCCCATTCCTTGGGCCAGTTGTAGACAGCCCAGCCTTTCTTATGCAGCGTCTTTTGCGTGGTGACGATGTCTTCCTTGGTGAGATGGCGGCCCTCGATCGACTTCGAGCGGATCGAAAGCGGGATCTCGGTCTGGAAGAAGCTCCGCACCTCCTGCCGGAAGGCGTTTTCCTCGGGGCTGAAACGCAGGTCCATGGGACGGCTCCTCCGGTCGTTTATGATGCGCAGTTCGTCGACCCTAGATTAGGCCTGTCGGGCCTTCAGGTCGAGGCAGGTTCGACTGCGGCCACGCGGCGCGCCGCCTCCTCCGCGACCAGCTCCTTCTTCGAGAGCTTGCCGACGGCGGTCTTGGGCAGGCTTTCGCGGAACTCGATCGCCCCGGGCAGCTCATGGCGGCCGATCTTGTCGACAAGGAAATCGCGGAGCGCTTCGAGCGTGAAGGGTTGGGCGCCAGCCTTGAGCTTGATGAAGGCCTTGGCGGCCTGGCCGCGATAGGCATCGGGAATGCCGATGACGATCACCTCCTCGACGGCCGGGTGCTCGTAGATAGCCTCCTCGATCATGCGCGGGTAGACGTTGAAGCCGCCCGAAATGATCATGTCCTTCTTGCGGTCGGTGAGGAAGAAGAAGCCTTCCGCATCCATGTAGCCGATGTCGCCGGTGAGCAGATAGCCATCGACGAAGGCGGCAGCCGTCTCCTCCGGCCGGTTCCAGTAACCGCGCGTGACGTTCGCCCCCTTGATCCGGATCTCGCCGATCTCGCCGGGTGCCAGAACGCGGCGCGGATCATCGAGCGCAACTACGTCCATGAGGATGCCGGGAAGCGGCAGGCCGATGCTGCCGCGCAGATCGGGGCGGTTCGTCGGTATGTTAGCGCCGGCCGGCGCCGTTTCGGTCATACCCCAGCCGCCGCCGAGCTGAAGGCCAGTGATGGCCTTGATGCGGTTCTCGATCTCGACGGGCACCGCCGCGCCGCCCGAATGAATGCCCTTGAGGGAGGAGAAGTCGAGCTTCTCTACGCCCGGATGGTTGGCGATCGCGATCCACATGGTGGGGACGCCGGAGAAGGTCGTCGCTTTCTTCTCGGTGATGTCACGGAGCGTCTGCGCCACATCGAAGCGCAGGCGAAGGAGGATCTCGCTACCCTGATCGAGGCCACGCGTGAGGCAGGCCGTGATCGCATACATGTGGAAGAGCGGCAGCACGCAGATGACGCGCCCCTCGCCGGGTTTAAGCGTCGTCTGCGGCGTCGACCAGGCCTTGCCGATTTCGACGGCGGCCATGAGGTTCGCGTGGCTCAGGATCGCGCCCTTGGGAAGGCCGGTGGTGCCGCCCGTGTACTGGAGGAGCGCGATATCGTCCGGCACGACCTCGGGCCACGCAGCGGGAAGCGACGCCGCAGCCAATTCGTCGAATGACAGCACGTCTTCGCCGAGCGGCGGCATCGGCGCGGTCGCGGGCGATGGTCCCCACACGGCGTCATCGGCAATGATGAGGCGATCGACGAGGCCGGCAGCCTTGATCCTGAGCGCGATGCCTGCCATGGGCCCGATGTTGGTCGTGATGAGCGTGCGGGCGCCGGAGTCTTTGAGCTTGTGGGCAAGCTCGCGCTCGGCGTCGAGCGGCGAGAGATTGACGACGATCCCCCCGATCTGCGCCACGGCGAAGAGCGAGACAGGCTGCGCGAGGCAGTTCGGCAGGTAGAGCGCCACGCGATCGCCCTTGGCGATGCCGAGACGCAGCAGGCCGGCAGCGAATGCCCTCACCCGGCGCCCGTAGTCGGCGAAGCTGATCTTCTGCTCGCGATACTCGAAGGCAGGCTTGCCGCCGTAGGTGGCGACCGCCCGGGCAAGGAGGGCCGGCAGCGTCCCGACCTCGATCGGAGCGTCCCAGAGGACACCGGACGGATAGCTCTTCTCCCAGGGAAGGGGGCGCTGGATCGGCATGCGGGCCGCAGGTGCTCCGTGCAATGAGCCGCCAACCTAGGCGGCCCGACCGGGGTTGGCAACGGGCTCCGGAACTGCTTGAGATTGCTGCGCTGCCGGACTTACAGCCATCGCATGGCGGCCATCCGGCGGTGGTCGCCGCCGCAGGCTTGAAGTCCTGCACAAAACCGGCATATGAGAAACATTCAAAGCGGCCACGCCGGGCTCCGGCGGGGACCGTGTTGTTTGTGCGAGAGAGAACCTGACACCATGGCCAGCCCGTCCGCCCCGAAGACGCTCTACGACAAGATCTTCGACGAGCACATCGTCGACCAGCAGCCGGATGGGACGTGCGTGCTTTATATCGACCGCCATCTCGTGCACGAGGTGACATCGCCGCAGGCCTTCGAGGGCCTGGCGCTGGCCGGCCGCAAGGTCCGCGCGCCAACGAAGACGCTCGCCGTCGTCGATCACAACGTGCCGACCTCCGATCGCCGCGCCGGCATCAAGGAGGAGGAGTCGCGCATTCAGGTCGAGGCGCTCGCCAAGAACGCCAAGGACTTCGGCATCGAGTATTTCAATGAGCTCGACGTGCGCCAGGGTATCGTCCACGTCATCGGGCCGGAGCAGGGCTTCACGCTGCCGGGCACGACGATCGTGTGCGGTGACAGCCATACTTCGACACATGGCGCGTTCGGTGCGCTCGCACACGGCATCGGCACGAGCGAGGTCGAGCATGTACTGGCGACGCAGACGCTGCTGCAGCGGCGCATGAAGAACATGAAGGTCGAGGTCAAGGGTACCCTACCCGCGGGCGTGACTGCGAAGGACATCACCCTCTCGATCATCGGCGAGACAGGGACGGCCGGCGGCACCGGCCACGTCATCGAATATTGCGGCGATGCCATCCGCGCGCTTTCCATGGAAGGCCGCATGACCGTCTGCAATATGTGCATCGAGGGCGGCGCGCGCGCCGGCATGGTGGCGCCGGACGAGACGACCTTCGCCTATCTCAAGGGACGGCCGAAGTCCCCCAAAGGTCAGGCGTGGGACATGGCCGTGCGCTACTGGGAGACGCTCAGGAGCGATGAAGGCGCGCACTTCGACAAGGTGCTGACGCTCGATGCCGCCAATCTGCCGCCGGTCGTGACCTGGGGCACGAGCCCCGAGGACGTGATCTCGGTTTCCGGCCGCGTGCCGACGCCCGAGGAAGCGCCGAACGAGGCGAAGCGCGCCTCGATCCAGCGCGCGCTCGAGTA
>CAUJKI010000564.1 GCA_963205015.1 Pseudomonadota bacterium | reverse complement strand
TGCAGCAGCGCGGTCGCTTCCGTGGCGAGCGTTTTCTTCGCCTCGTTGATCTCGGCACCGCCGAGAGCTGCGAGCTTCGCGATTTCCACTATGGGCAGAAGCGTGAACAGCATCAGGAAGCGTGTGACATCGGCGTCCTCGGTGTTTCGCCACATCTGCCAGTAATCGTAGACCGGAAGCTGGTCCTCGTTGAGCCAGACGGCGCCGGCAGCGGTCTTGCCCATCTTGGCGCCGGAGGCCGTCGTCAGCAGCGGGCAGGTGAGCGCGTACAACTGATGCGTGCCCATGCGCCGGCCGAGATCGATACCGGAGACGATATTGCCCCACTGATCCGAGCCGCCCATCTGAAGGTTGCATTTGTAGCGGCGCGCGAGCTCCACGTAGTCATAGGACTGGAGAAGCATGTAGTTGAACTCGATGAAGGAGAGCTCTTGCTCGCGCTCGAGACGCATGCGTGCCGAATCCATCGACAGCATCCGGTTCACCGAGAAGTGGCGCCCGACATCGCGCAGGAACTCGATGTAGTTCAGCGGCGCGAGCCACTCGGCATTGTCGGCCATCACCGCGTCGTGACGCGCGTCGCCAAAGGACAGGAACTTGGCGAAGACCTTTTTGATGCTCTCCTTGTTCGCCTCGATCTGCTCGATGGGAAGGATGCGTCGCGTCTCGTCGCGCCCCGAGGGATCACCGACCCGTGTCGTGCCGCCGCCCATGAGCGTTATGGGTTTGCCGCCGCCGCTCTTCTGCAGCCAATGCAGCATCATGATCGAGAGCAGGTGCCCGATATGCAGCGAGGGCGCCGTGCAGTCATAGCCGACATAAGCCACGACCTCGCCCTTGGCGGCGAGGCCATCGAGCCCCGCGACGTCCGAGCACTGGTGGATGAACCCGCGCTCGGCGAGAATATTGAGGAAGTCGGACGTGTGCTTTGTCATGATGATCGGGCTTTCGGTCGCATCCTCACCGCAAAGGCGCGGCAGGGACGGCAGGTGGGCGCAAATTGCACAGGAAGGCGGCCATGGGCAAGATCAGGCGCGCGCTGGGGTTGATGAGTGGGACGTCCATGGACGGCATCGACATCGCCCTGATCGAGACCGATGGGGAGGACCATGTGCGCCGCCTCGCCGCGGCGGGCGTGGACTATGAGCCGGCATTCCGGGAGCAGCTGAGGGGAGCCCTCCGCGACGCTCTAAGCATCAAGGAGCGCAATGAGCGTCCGGGAAGCCTCGCCGCGGTCGAGGCTGAGCTGACGCGGCTTCATGCGGATGCCGTCCTGCGCTTCATCGGCGACCGAATGCTCCAGCCCTCGGCCATCGATGTGATCGGTTTTCACGGACAGACGGTGCTCCACGATCCAGGCAAGGGGCTGACCGTTCAGATCGGTGATGGGCCGGCGCTGGCAGCCGCGACCGGCATCGACGTGGTCCACGACCTGCGTGCCGCAGACTGCGGCGCCGGCGGTCAAGGGGCACCGCTCGCACCCGTCTATCATCGAGCCATGGCGGCAAAAGCTCCCGAGCGCCCCGTGGCCTTCGTCAACATCGGCGGCGTTGCAAACATCACCTGGATCGGCGCCGATGGCGCGCTGATCGCCTTCGACACCGGCCCGGGCAACGCCATGATCGACGACTGGGTCACGAAGCGGACGGGCGCGCCTCGCGACGAGGGCGGCGCGCTAGCGGGGCGCGGGACCGTGCACGAGGACTATGTATCCGCCTATCTCCGACACGATCATTTTGCGGCGGCGGCGCCGAAGTCGCTCGACCGCAATGCCTTCGATCTCTCGCTCGTCGATCCGCTTTCCACCGAGGACGGCGCTGCAACCCTGACCGCCTTCACGGCGTCGGCTATTGCGCGCGCCCGCGAGCATGTGCCCGAGGAGCCGCACCTGTGGATCATTGCCGGCGGCGGACGGCGCAATCGCACGCTCATGGCGACGCTCGCCGGGTATGTGCACGCGGCGGTGGTACCCGTCGAGGCGCTCGGTTTCGATGGCGATGCCGTCGAGGCCGAGGCCTGGGCCTATCTCGCCGTGCGCGCGCTTGACCGTCGGCCGATCACGTTCCCCGGCACTACCGGTGTTCGCGTCCCGCTCTCGGGCGGCGTGCTGAGCCGCGCCTGATTCTCCCCTCCGTCGCTTCTGGCGGGGCTTGGCTGTGCATCCATGTGACGGCCCAGCCCAAAGGCTGAATGCTCCACGGTTTTCCGGCCGTCCAGCGTTGCGAATCGATCGGTTTTCGCAACAACTGCCACGAGTTGGGAATCTCTGGAGGCCAGTGCGATGTCCATTTTTGAGGCCATGGAGCGGCTTGCGGGCGCCGCGTTGCTCGCGCTTGCTCCGGCTGCGGGCGTCGTCGTTCCCCCTGCGCACCGTGATCGTGGGGTGGACCTCACTGGCGTCTTGCGCGCGCGCGGAGCCGGCGACCTCATCGATGGCTATGTCGGTGAGCTGACACGCGAAATCTGGGTGGGTGCGGAGACGCGCAGCCTGCCCCAGGAGGCCCTGGAGCGGCACTTCTCCGATCTCGCCGAGATCATCGCCGCCTACGAGATCGACGATGCGTGCCTCGACGGCGCCCTTTCGCCCTCGGCGGGCGGCGACCGCGGCCGGCGAATTGCCTTGGATCTCTTCCTCAAGGCGCGCGGGGATGGCGTGTTCGCGGCCCACAAGCTCTCGGACGACGTGGCGATGTTCGTGCTGGAGCGCAGCTTCGCGAGGCTCGTGCGCGAGCGCCAGCGGATCGTCGCGCTCGCACCGATGTTGAGCGAGTTTCTTACGCCGCCGCCGGTATCCGCGCCGCAAGCCATGCCCGAACCGCCACCTCCCGTGGCCAAGTCCGATCCGGAACCGGCCGCGCCACCCGTCACGCCCGAAGCGGTGCCGTCGCCCGTGGCTGCGGTTCGATTGCCCGATCCGCCGACGGAGATCGAAGAGCGTGCCCGCATTCGCGCGCAGTACGATATCTCTGAGGCCGCCGAGGCGCGCCTCATCGAGCTCATCGAGAGCCAGGGCGCGACCGGCGCGACACGCCTTGCCCGGTTCGAGGCGTTGGCGCGCTGGCTGCAGGAGGCGCGCGCGCAGCTCATGCGTCCGACGAACGACGACGGCGATCTGCGCAAGCTCAAGATGCGCGCCGCCGATGCGCTCAAGGCCGGCGATCTCGCGCAGGCCATGGAGACGCTGAAGCATATCCGGCGCGAGCTGCGTGATGGCCGCCGCCGCATCGAGGCGCGTCTCGAGGATGAGGTCGCGGCATTGAAGGCGCAGATGACGGAGGAGGCGCGCGCCGCAGCACGTCTCGCTGAGCTTGCCGTCGCGCGGCGTGATTATCTCGCCGCGGCCGATCTTTTCATCGAGGCCGCGGATTGCCTGCCGAAGAGCGCGCGCGAGGAGGCTTGGCGCTATCATCTGGCCCGTGCCGATGCGCTCTACCGCAAAGCCGAGGAAGAGAGCGACGATGTCGCGCTGGGCGAGGCTCTGGCCGGCTACGGCAGCGTGCTGAAGCTTCTCTCGGACGGCTCGAATGCGCGCGGCGCCGCCCGCGCCAATATCGGTCTTGGACGCGCGCTCCACCGCCAGGCCGAAGGTGCTGCCGGCACCGGCCGTCTAGCGGATGCCATCGCCGCCTTCCGCAAGGCTTTGACGCAGATTTCGGCTGACGATGCGCCGCTGCTGTGGTGCGAAGCTCAAGGAGGACTCGGACGCAGCCTCGCGCTGTCGGCGCAACGCTCGCGTCAGGTGCCGCAATTCCGCGAGGCCGCGGAGATCTATCGAACAGCGCTTGCCGCCGCGACCGAGGCCGTATCCGCACAGCACCGGCTCGAACTCAATCTCGGCCTTGGCGCCACGCTGCTGGAGCTGGCCGAGTTCGACAAATCCTCTGCCGTGCTCGAAGGCGCGGTTGCCGCCTACACCGAAGCGTTGGCGCTGCTCTCGCGCGCCGACGCGCCGGAGATCTGGGCCGAGGCGAGCTACAACCTCGGCAGTGCACTGCTGGCTCTCGCCGAAGCACGGCGCGATGCAGCTCCGGATACACCGCGCATTGCGGCGGCCATCGCCTACCTGAGCGGTGCGCTCGACGTGATGACGCCCGACCGGCACGGCGATATCTGGGTCAATGCGAGCATGACGCTTGCCGATGCGCTCGCGGCGCTTGGCGAGGCCGAGCGGTCGAACCCCGCGCGCCTGCGTGAGGCGATTGCGACCTATCAGCGTGTTCTTGAAGTCGTCGATCGCGCCGCGACGCCGATCACCTGGGCGACGGCCAGCATGAACCTCGGCTCGACGCTGATCCGGCTTGGCGAGCAGGAGGATAAGCGCAACAACTGGCTTGCCGCTGCTGGCGCAATGGTCCCGGCGCTGGAAGTCTTCGAAGCCGAGGGCGCGACGGCGCACGCCGACCTCGCGCGACGCACACTGAAGCGCTTCCACGAGGAGTGGGTCGGCTTGCTGGCGCCGCCCACGGGGCCGGTCGCGCCGCCCGCTGCGTCGTCCCACCTGCAGCAGGTCGGCTGATCGGAACTGCACGTTTCCCGATGGGTTTCCTCATCAGACGTCGCGTATAATCGCGCCGTGGCGGCTCGCGCGTATCCGTGCCCCTCGATGCCAGCCGATCATCCCGCTAAGGAAAGCCCAAGGAAACCCGATGCCGCGTATTTCGCTCCGCCAACTTCTCGATCACGCCGCAGAGAACAGCTACGGCGTCCCTGCATTCAATATCAACAATATGGAGCAGGCGCTCGCCATCATGGAGGCTGCCGACGCGGTCGATGCGCCGGTGATCATCCAGGCGAGCCGTGGTGCGCGCTCATATGCGAATGACATCATGCTGCGCCACATGATGGATGCTGTGACCGAGATCTATCCGCATATTCCGGTGTGCGTGCATCTCGACCACGGCAATGAGCCCGCGACCTGCATGACTGCGATCCAGGCCGGCTTCACGTCTGTGATGATGGACGGTTCGCTCAAGGCGGATGGCAAGACGCCGGGTGACTGGGACTACAACGTCGGTGTCACCAAGGCCGTCGCCGACATGGCGCATCTCGGCGGCATCTCGGTCGAGGGCGAGCTCGGTGTGCTCGGCTCGCTCGAGACCGGCATGGGCGACAAGGAGGATGGCCACGGTGCCGAAGGGAAGCTCAGCCACGACCAGCTCCTGACGAACCCCGACGAGGCTGTGAAGTTCGTCAGGGAAACGAAGGTGGATGCACTCGCCATCGCGATGGGGACGAGCCATGGCGCCTACAAGTTCAGTCGCAAGCCCGACGGCGACATCCTGGCCATGCACGTGATCGAGGAGATTCATCGCAAGCTGCCGAACATGCACCTCGTCATGCACGGCTCGTCATCGGTGCCGCAGGAGCTGCAGGAGATCATCAACGAGTTCGGGGGCAAGATGCCTCAGACCTGGGGCGTGCCGGTCGCCGAGATCCAGCGCGGCATCAAGAATGGCGTGCGCAAGATCAACATCGATACCGACAACCGCATGGCGATGACCGGGCAAATCCGCCGCGTCCTGCAGCAGTCGCCCGGTGAATTCGATCCGCGCAAATATCTCAAGCCCGCTATGGAAGCGATGACGAAGCTGTGCAGGCAGCGGCTCGAGGAGTTCAACACCGCTGGGCAGGCGTCGAAGTTCAAGCGCGTCCTGACGCTGGCCGAGATGGCCAGACGCTATGCCAAGGGCGAGCTCGATCCCCGCTTCGCTTGATGAGCCTCGGCTGATCCGCCGGACTCCAGTGACCGGTTCGGGCGAGCTGACTGATTGAACGCGGCCCCCACAAGCACCGCGATAAAACGGCGCCGCCGCCGGCAGCGCGGCCTGCCTGCTCCGCCTGATTTTTAGGCATACTGCCTATCATTCAGGCCGGGATTGCTTTGACTTCCCGCCTTAAAATCCGGCACTCATAGGCTAACGTGCGGGGCGATCGAGGCATTCTGCTCAGTGGTCTGCTCTGGCACGACGCATGCTTAATGCATCTAGCCGGGGGCGTTGTCGCCGTCACCGCAGGGAGCGCAGGCAAAGTCACATGAAGAAGATCGAAGCCATCATCAAGCCCTTCAAGCTCGACGAGGTGAAGGAGGCGCTCCAGGAGATCGGTCTCCAGGGAATCACGGTGATCGAGGCCAAGGGCTTCGGTCGCCAGAAGGGCCACACCGAGCTTTATCGTGGCGCGGAGTACGTCGTCGACTTCCTGCCCAAGGTGAAGATCGAGGTCGTGCTCGCCGACGACATGGTGAGCAAAGCCGTCGATGCCATTCAGAAGGCCGCCAAGACCGGCCGCATCGGCGACGGCAAAATCTTCGTATCGACCATCGAGGAGGCGATCCGCATCCGCACCGGAGAGACCGGCACCGACGCCATCTGACCTTCCCACCTGCTCTGGTCCTCGGCTGGCCCTATCGCTACGGGGACCACACTTCCCGCCTTCTGACATCTCGCCAATCACAAACTGGGGAAACTAAGCATGTCCAAGACCGCTGCCGACGTGATCAAGACGATCAAGGACAAGGAGGTCAAATTCCTTGATCTGCGGTTCACCGACACCAAAGGCAAGATGCAGCACGTGACCGCCGACGCCTCGTGCGTCGATGATGCGATGTTCGCCGACGGTTATGCCTTCGACGGCTCGTCCATCGCCGGCTGGAAGGGCATCGAGGCCTCGGACATGACGCTGATGCTCGACCCCGCGTCGGCGCATATGGATCCGTTTTTCGCGCAGAGCACGATGGCGATCTTCTGCGACGTCATCGAGCCCTCGACCGGCGAGCTCTACGAGCGCGATCCGCGCGGCATCGCCAAGAAGGCCGAAGCCTACATGAAGAGCACGGGCGTGGGCGACGCCATCTACTTCGGCCCCGAAGCCGAGTTCTTCATCTTCGACGATGTGCGCTTCACGTCCGACCCCTACAACACCGGCTTCCAGCTCGATAGCTCCGAGCTGCCATCGAACATGGGCACGAAGTACGAGACGGGTAACCTCGGTCACCGTCCGCGCACGAAGGGCGGCTACTTCCCGGTTCCGCCGATCGACAGCGCCCAGGACATGCGCTCCGAGATGCTCTCGGTGATGGCGGAGATGGGCGTCGTCGTCGAGAAGCACCACCACGAGGTGGCGTCCTCGCAGCACGAGCTCGGCATCAAGTTCGGCCCCATGATCACGATGGCCGACCACATGCAGATCTACAAGTACGTCATCCATCAGGTGGCGCAGGCCTACGGCAAGACGGCGACGTTCATGCCGAAGCCCGTGTTCGGCGACAACGGCTCCGGCATGCACTGCCACCAGTCCATCTGGAACAAGGGTGAACCGACGTTCGCCGGCAACAAGTACGCCGACCTTTCGGACACCTGCCTCAGCTACATTGCCGGCATCCTGAAGCACGCGAAGGCGATCAACGCCTTCACGAACCCGACCACCAACTCCTACAAGCGTCTGGTGCCGGGCTACGAGGCGCCGGTGCTGCTCGCCTACTCGGCGCGCAACCGCTCGGCCTCCTGCCGCATTCCGCACGTCACGAGCCCGAAGGCGAAGCGCATTGAGGTCCGCTTCCCTGATCCCGGCGCGAACCCCTACCTCGGCTTCGCGGCGATGCTCATGGCCGGCCTCGATGGCATCCAGAACAAGCTGCATCCCGGCGATGCCATGGACAAGAACCTCTACGACCTGCCGCCGGCCGAGCTCGCGAAGATCCCGACGGTCTGCGGTTCGCTGCGCGAAGCCATGATGAGCCTCGACAGCGATCGCGGTTTCCTCAAGATGGGCGGCGTGTTCACCGACGACATGATCGACGCCTACATCGAGCTCAAGATGGCCGAGGTCGAGCGGGTCGAGATGACGCCGCATCCGGTCGAGTTCGACATGTATTACTCAGTATAGAGAGACGCCTCGGGGGAGGGTCTGTCATCAGGCCCGCTTGGGGGCCGGACCGCGAGGTCCGGCCCATTTTCTTTGATCGGCTCGTTCACACGATCCCTGGGAAGGCCTGTCCGCTGAGGTCTATAGTGTGCCGCGCTTCTTGCGCGAGGGTACGTGCCGTTCTTTCTTTTCGAGAGGCCGCTGATTCCGGCCTTCTTGCAGCACCCCCTCTTTATCTCGGGCCGATGCGGCCCTGTGTCGCCGTCGTTCGGCCGGGTCGCGCATTCATGCCCTGGACTCGTTGCGTTGAATTTTCGGATGGGTATTTGCCCACCGGCGAACGACCTGTTACAAGGCCCGCGGCCCCCTG
The DNA here is from genome assembly GCA_963205015.1 of Pseudomonadota bacterium. Taxonomy (GTDB): domain Bacteria; phylum Pseudomonadota; class Alphaproteobacteria; order Rhizobiales; family Hyphomicrobiaceae. Next base: position 9,805 of record CAUJKI010000564.1, on the reverse strand, counting down.
GGATTGTCCCTGAGAGAGGTCCTGCGCTCCCTTCGTCTATCGGTTAGGACGTCAGATTTTCAATCTGAAAAGACGGGTTCGACTCCCGTAGGGAGCGCCATTTGCGAACAAAACTGCGAACCCCTGGCACAGGACCACCGTCGGCGAGAACTGCCTGTTCCAGCACGTCTTTCCGGCCGACAATACGGATTGCACGTTCATCCACCTCAACCCGGTCGACGATCGCGCCGAGATGAGCCTTGCGTAAGGGCACCTCACCCGCTGTCAGCTTCTCCCGCATGACCTGGCCAAACCGCTCCACCACGAGCGGGCTGATGTCCACGGTCGGACGCAGGCCCGACTTGGCGCGCCCCAGGGCGCCATGCACACGGTCCCGATCCGCCTTCAGAGCCGTGATGCGGTCCCTGAGGATATCGTCCATCTCAGCAATGCCGTCCTCCATGGCCTTGTAGACCCGGCGCAGCCGCTCATCGGCCTCATGCGCCTCGCGCTCCAGGGCGATGACGCGCCCATCGACGGCACTCGCCTTGGCCGCGCGGCCGCTGGCGAGCGAAGCCAGCATGGCGCTAAGACGTTGTGGCTCCAGCAGCCGGTCGATCAACTGGTCGGTAACAATCCCGTCGAGTTTGTCCATGCGGATCGAGCGACCCTTGCACACGGTCTTGCCGTGCCGGGCACATGTCGAGCAGGTATAGTAGCGGTGCACTTGGCCGGTCTTGGAGGTGCCGGTGCGCAGGGTCATGGCGCCGTGACAACTGGCGCAGACGGCAAGGCCGGTCAGCAGGACCGGACCGCTCACTATCCGCGGCGGTGTGACGCGCGGGTTGCGCTCCTTGAGCAGGCTCTGCACACGCTCGAACACGTGCGGCTCGATGATGGCCGGCACCTCGGCGAAGACGTGCTCGGCTTCGGACTTACGCCGCTTGCTCCGGGCCTCACATCGGTTGAAGCGCATCCGCCCACTGTAGACGGGGTGGGTCAACAGGGCATGCAGTGGCCCTATCGCCCACGTGGAACCGCTCCGCGTGCGATAGCCATGCTCATTGAGCCAAACGGCGATGGCCTTGACGCCCATCGGGCCTGAGCCAGCGTTTCCTTCGAGGAACAAACGGAACATCAGCCGCACGGTTTCGGCTTCGACCGGATCGATGGCGAGCTTCTTTTTGACCCGGTTGCCGCGCCGCTCCATCTCGACGGCCGTGTAGCCGAACGGCGGTCTGGCGCCGTTCCAGTAACCCTGACGTGCATTCTCCTTCATGGAGCGCAGCACGTGCTTGGCACTCTCCTTCGATTGATACTCGTCGAACAGCGCAATGACCTGGCGCATCATGACCTGCGCCGGGTCATCGCCGAGTTCCTGCGTGATCGATACCAGCCTGACGCTGTGCTTGGCGAGCTTGCGGACGTAGAACTCGAGACCGAAGGCATCGCGGAAGAAGCGTGAGAAGGAGTGCACGACAATGACGTCAAATGCGTTCTCGCCGTCGCAGGCCCGCTCTATCATGCGCTGGAACTCGGGCCGCTTGTCATCGGTCGCCGAGGCGCCGGGCTCGATGTACTCGGCCACCACGGTCCAGCCGCGCGCCTTGCACCATGCCTCGGTCTGCGCCTTCTGATCGGGAATGGAAAGATCATTCTCTGCCTGCCGCCCGGTCGAGACGCGCAGGTAAACGGCGGCGCGGGCGGCGGTGAGCGACGTTACGCTTAGAGTCATGGCCGGTACTCCCTCCGTTTCGTGCCTCCCATCGGCAGTGGAAGCCGATGCCTCATGGCACGCCCTTTGGACAACGTGATGGCCATCACGCCGCCGCTCGGATGCGTCGCGCGCGCATGATGCGCTCGCGCTCCTGCGGTGAGTTCATCGCTTCCCAGAGGTCCGTGCGCCGCTGCACGTTCAGTCAGAATTCCGGGCTGTTACCGAACACGCGCCAGGATAAGGGCGGTCGCCGCGGTGACGTTGCGCCGATCGTTGCACGGTTCATTCACGTGCTTGCGCTGCACGCCCATGGCCTCGGAAAGGGCCTGCTGAGTCAGGCCCATTGGCCGCATGAACTCCTCAACGAGGATTTCCCCGACCGTCACCGGCTTGAGCTTGGTCATCAGCATTGTTGGCCTCATCGGTAGCTATGGTCGTCGAGATAGACCTCGCTCGCCTCGCCGCGGCTGCCGCCCCACTGGAAGACGAGCCGCCACTGTCTGTTGACGCGGATCGAATGGTAGCCTTTCAGCGCACCGCGCAGCTTCTCAAAATGATTGCTGGGCGGCACGCGCAAGTCCTGGTCCGTCATTGCGTCATCGAGCATCTGGAGCTTGCGGAACAGATGGCCCTACGACGATGAAGCACGGGAGGAGGGCCAAGAGTGCCGGCTTAAGCTGCGCATTGACGTCTTATATGTCCAAGCCAACGCTTCGAAGCCAGTCGGCGCCTGAAGCCATGCTCTTCTCCGGCGATTCTTGCGTGCTTATGTAACGACTTCCGTCACGAGATAGGTGTAGTCGTGAGGCAATGCGATGAGCATGAGGAACGGGAAAAACTGCCGTAACGCCAGCTTGGCTGCAGTCGCGACATCAATTGAAGACGGCCCAGACTTAACAAGGTGATTGTGCCAAGTTCCGATTACATACAGCGATCCACCGCTGTTGGAGATGAGCGCATTGATGGCAGCTTTGAGCCCCTGTGTACCGAGGGTGAACTTCTCTGCCGTGAAGATGCTGTCCGAAGGAGCCGACAGAAGGTCGACGACTTGAAAACAGTTGCCGATCTGAGAGAAGCGACCGACGAGGATCCCTCCTGTTTCGGTGCCAGACCGTTGCGCAATCTCCTTCCTGATTTGCTCGTTTACCCGCGCGCTCATGCGAATAGCTGGGTTGCCGGAAGATCCGATCGAGACCCATTTGGGAACGATGTAAGATGTCCATGACTGCGATAAGCCATCTGCTCCCATCTTGCCGAGAGCTAGCTGCCCATGTGTCGTGTCGGCATCTCGCAGTCGCCGGATGGTTAGTTCGGCCAGCCCTCCTGCTAACGCGCTGAGATGGGAATCCGGCATCGGAAAGGTTACGGCACTGCAGCCCTGCCCGATAGTGATGGCCTCGGATTGCGCGTTGAAGACCCTATCCCGCAGATCGTCATCGTCACCGATTAGACGATAACTCTCGACAGCCAAGTCGCTTAGAGATGGGTTTCCATCGCTACCTTCGAATGCCGCATATGCTGCTGCGCCCCCGCCGAGGAGGTGCGCTTCGCCGAACCGAGGCCGCTTCTCGGTGAGGTGGAACGAAAGCCGTTCCCGCACCACGGTAGAGGCTGTGGTATTGAGGACGAGCATACTGCTACTCAGCTTTTCGGATCCGTCTGCCGTTTTGATTAGCGAGGTAACATCGCTTTGCTCCACATCCGGACATTGCTGCAAGCTTCGCAAAGCCATCGCCAACATCGTAGTTTTCGCAGGTTGCGGTGCGTGATCCAGCACGGCGGGAAACGTTGCATGTCGAGCGTAGTTGTGTGGCGACATCAACTTATTATCGACGATGAGCGAAGGGCCCCTGCCCTGCCGCGCGAGATGTACGGCGATCTTTGATCCGACGCTGCCGCAGCCGATCAGCGCCCAGGCGGGTATGATTTCCTCCCGCTTTCGTCCCGATGCAACTCGTAACATTCCAGGCGAAATGCAATCGCGCACGCTGCACAGGCGAATCGGCGCATGGTCGATCTGAGTTACGTCTTTGGTGGACGATAGATCGAGCAGGTAACAGCATAGCTCGATGTCGGAATCTGTCCCCACCAACTTGAACGGCCGCCGTACCAGGAACGTAATCAGGACCGGAATCGAATCGTCGCCCTTGCCGGTCCAATTCAATGCCAAGTGGTTGAGCTTTGGTTCAAGTGTGGTGCGACACCCATACTGATCCGCGCGGGCGAGAAGTTCAGCGAAGGTCGACACCGTTTCCGGAAGGTATGTGTCGACAACGAACGGCGAGCTATCCTGATTATTTGGTGCCCAAGTTACCAGTCCGCACGCGGTCCCCTGCCGAACGTGGTCTCTGATCGGCTTGTGTTTATGCAAGATATCGTTGATCTCTACTCGATTGCCGAAGCTGTGATCAACGAAGTGCTGTTTCTCCGAACCAACCTTGAAAAGAAAATAGGTAGCAGGCAGGACGGCACATCCCCCACTTGCGTCCATAAGCTTGCGCAGGACTTGTTGATCAACCACAACCCAGTCGTCGATATGGTCTCGGCGAACTGGTTCCCATCCGTGTTTAGGATCATTCAGCGTGACGGTCGCGGCTCTGTCCAACCAGTCAACGAGCTGTTGGAGATATCCGTCAAATCCTCGAGTTTGGATGAGTTCTTGCACGCTGCCTTGAATGAGGCAGGGCTGCGGAGGTCGGTCGAGCGGTCCGGGGTTGATATGAGGATGGGCGCGGTTGAAATCGATGCGAAGCTCAACGAACGGCGCGCCGATGGGATAATCGGCGGGAAGATGTAACAAGACTGGTTCTATCGTGCGAACGCCACTCGGGCTCACCCCTGCCACACGCCATTGGGCCCAAAGCTCAGTCGTGATTTCGAGGTGTGCCGTGACGTGGGCATCCTCCGTCCGTATGTCGGTGACCCTGATAGAAGGATGCGCTGCGGCCAACCGCAGTGCGCGCGTAATCGCCAGCGACATCACGTTTCATTACCCGCCATGCGCAAGTGCCTCCGAACCGATGCCCGTTCCGAGTGCGATCGAGGCTGCTAACCGCTTACCATCAAGCTTCGGCCCGTAGCGGCTCACTGAAATTTCCATGGGCTCAGTTCCGGTGTCGTCGGCCAAACAATGAAAGGCGCCCGCAACGGGCTTCAGAATGGCGAGATACTCCCGCTTAGCTCGGATGCACGGAGGATCATCATCGTCATCCTCAATCGCGTAGCTGCTGGAGAGAATGTACGCGCCGGGCTTGGCTTGCGACAAAGCTTTCCGAGCGTCTGGCGAGACCTTCGCCTTTTCACGCAAATCGGACCAGCTGTCCCATGACAGGCTGTGCCACGAACAATGATGTGGTGCGAGCAGCACGTCATACTGCACTGCGGCCGCAAGGTACCGCGCCCAGATCCGTTCCCAAATCGCAACTTCAGCGTCTCCGCCGAAAAGGTACTGAGCGGCCGACAGCTCGCCCTCCGCGGCTAACGTCAGTTGCATGATGACACTAGAGTTGTTCTTGGTAAGAACTTCTTCTTCCTCGTCGTCGTCTGCGAGCATCGGAGCCAGGAGAAGCGCGGAAAACGAGGAATCAACTTGACCGCAGATTCTTGAGAAGGTTTGGCCTGCCTTGACCAGAATTGATCCCAGATCATCGGTCTTCCCGTCGACATCCTCCCCCATGATGACGATGCGATCGCCGTCGAGCAGGTAGCCATCATTGCGAAACAGCTTGACGCGCCGCCGGGCCTCACGCGCCCAAGCCCGAGCGTCGTCGCACAGGAGCGCAGGTCCATTCTTCTTGTCAGCGCGACGGAAGACCATGGGTGAGGACCACATCTCGCGGATGACGATCTTATCGTCTTCCTTCTTCCAATCGCTCACCGGCCCCAGATGAAAATGCCTCTCTAAGCCGCAGCAATGATCGAGGTCAGGATGCGTCAGCAGAAAGGCATCAACATAGAGCCGGCCGTCAGCGTCGGTTAGAAGGCGATTGCGCAGTTGCGTTCCGACATCGGGGGTATCATCGTCGGGATCGTCCGCGGCGCACCGGATCTTGCAGTCGATAAGCAGTCGACGACCGCTCTCAAATTCGATGAGGGTCATGTCGCCATTATCTACCTTGAAATGACTGGTCTTCGTTGCCATCGGCGGCGCTCCATTGCACGTGGCACAACGGTGTAAGTGGCGACGGGTGCGCTACTTGTGGCGCACCATCGCCCCCGTAACGCATCTACAAATTCAGGGAGTTCAAAAAATTTAAGCAGTATCAATCTGTCCATCTTGACGTTGGCATACAGTAGCATACAGTGCGTATTATGATCAAGAGAGCGCCTGATGCCGACCTCAAGCCTGTGGAAAGGAAGGCGCTCACCTTTGTCCGAAATCGCATCATGCATGGCGGTGCCGCGCCGTCGGTCCGCGAACTTGCGTCAGAACTTGGCTTTTCCTCGCCTCGGTCCGCTGCGCTCATTATCGATCGATTGATTGAGCTGGGGTTCCTCAGGCGTCGAGTCGACGATCGTGCGCTGCAACTCTTGCGCATGCCAGCAGAAGCTCGCGATCGCGCGTCGACCGTCGAAGTCCCGTTGGTTGGCTGCGTCCCATGCGGCGCGCCGCTTCTCGCGCAGGAGAATCTGGAGGCAATGATCCCAGTTTCCACGACCTTAGTCAGGTCCGGACGCCGTTATTTCCTTCTTCGTGCCCGCGGCGATTCGATGACTGAAGCCGGCATTGAGGACGGCTCTCTCGTGCTCGTTCGCCAGCAATCCTCAGCGAACAACGGAGATGTTGTTGTTGCTCTGGTTGATGACGAGGCAACGATCAAGGAACTTCGACAATCGGACGATGCAGTCGTGCTTGTCCCCCGATCGGAGAATTCCACTCATAAGCCGATTGTTCTTCAGCGTGATTTTCAAGTTCAGGGTGTCGTCGTCGCGACCTTGCCCGATTGGGAAGGATGACCAGAGCGAGCTAGAAGGCCAGTCCGTGCCAGCGTGGAGCAGATCGATGTCTGGCGACCACCCACGTAAGTGGACTTCGCTGGCGGTCGCAAAAGCTGCGCGGGCCACGCTAGCTAAAATGACCGTTTTTGGGATTCTTCGTCGATGCATCAGATCGAAGCGAGGCAGAGGAAGAAGCGGACTCTGTCCTCACTTCGTATCCCGGCCGTTTGACGGACCGATGCGAATCGCTCACGTCTTCGGCATTGGGTCAATATAGCATTACGGCGCGACAATTGCTCCGAGGGGGCAAATGGACTACGCAATCGACTTCATTCCGATCGGCAATAGCAACGGCGACGCCATCTGCATCAGGTATGGCAACGTCGATGTTCCTGTTCTCTGGACCGACATCATCGACGGGGGCTTCTCCGAGATCGGCGATAAGCTCATCGAGCACATGCTCACGTACTACGGCTCGACGAATGTCGCGAATATGCTCCTGACCCACGCCGACGACGATCATGCTCGCGGGCTCATCAAAGTGCTCGATCAGTGCCAGGTGGGCGCCCTGTACATGAACAGGCCATGGCTGTTTGTAGACGACGTTCTTCCCCACTTCCATGGCAATTACACGAGGCAGGGCCTCATAGACCGCTTCCGCGACATGCATCCCTATCTAGTGGACCTCGAGGATATCGCGAACCGCAAGAGGGTCCCGATCTTCGACGCCTTCCAAGGCACGACTGTCGGGCATCGGTTGATCCTGGCCCCTTCACGGCAGCGCTACATCGACCTCATTCCTGACCTCGACAAGACGCCCACGAGCTACCGCGCATCGAGTCCGTTCCAAGCCATCGTGCAAGGCACGCAGAACGCCCTCAATTCGATCTACGAGTTCTGGGGCATGGAAACGCTTGAGGAGTATCCAGATCCGACGTCCGCTTCGAACGAAACTTGCGTTGTCCAGCTTGCGCGCTACGGTACCTAGCCAGCTCTATTCACCGCCGACGCCGGACCGAAAGCTCTCCACGAGGCTGCCGATTTCGCCGCGGCCTGCGGTCTGTTGGCGCCGCCCGACTTCTTTCAGATCCCACATCAGGGCAGCAGGCGAAACGTAACGCCGACCGTTCTGAATCGATGGCTCGGTCCGCCGCTCTCGTCGGAGTCGGATGCAATCCGGGGTTGGTCCGGATGCTCCGTCGGAGCCAACAAGACATCGCACCCTCGCAAGCGTGTCAGCAATGCGCTTAAGCGGCGCGGTTATCCCACACAACTGGGGCGCGGCTTCCTGCTGATGTATGAAAGTCCTGCATTGAAAAAGGGCTTCGGTCCTGTCCCGATCGTCCCCTTCCATAGTGACGTATCCTCGGACGACCAATGATCCAGATCGGAACCGACAAATACTGGCGTCGTGCTCGCCTCTATCCGGCGTTGCTGGCCGTCGCTCCTCTTATCGCGCTTCTCTTCTTCGAAGTCCCGTGGCGAGATTTCCAGTGGCCGCATCTCGTCGTTACGCTGTGCCTCGGCGTGCTCGTCTATTTTCTTTCGGACTTCGCTCGGAGTAGAGGCAAGATCCTCGAAGAGGGCGCCATCGATATCGGACCGCGCCACCTGTCATCGGCACTGTGGCGCACCGACACCCGCCTGCACCCTGAAACGAAAGATCCGCTTGTCGATTTCGTCGCAGCGAAGACCGGCCGGCCTCGCCCTTCAATCGATGCGGAACGCGATGACCCAGCCACCGCGCGTGCCTTCTACGATCAATGTGCGAACTGGATGCGCGACAACACGCGCGACTCCACGATCCTCCTTGAAGATAACGTCTCATACGGCTTCAGGCGCAATCTCCTCGGCCTCAAGCCGATCGGCCTCGGCGCCAACATCGTCACCGTAGTCATGGCCTGCCTGCTCGCATATCGCAGTCATCAGACCAACGAGTGGTACAGCCCGACCACGCTCGTCATCGTTCTTTGTATTGCCGCCGTCCATGGTCTCCTCTTCATGTTCGTCGTCAACCGGCGTTTGGTAGTTCAGGCCTCCGATACCTACCTGAATCGAATCATTTCGCTGTGCCAGAAGCTGATGGCCGACGAACGTTCGAAAACGCCTAGCGGGGAGTAGCCCATGGAAGCGATGCTCGCCGCTCTTCCGACCCTCATAAACCGCTATTCGTTCGTGTGGGCAGCTCTCATCGCGACCCTAGCGACACTCTACGCACGCAAAGCGGGTTATATCGATGACATCAACAGCCCCGATGGCTACGTCACGATCGCCGCGCTTTTCTTCGCATCCATGCTCGCGATCATGCTCATGCGATCCATCGGCTCGTGGTTCCTCGGGGCGATTTCGCGAGTTGGGACGAACTGGCGCCGCCAAGCGGAAAGCGTCCGAAATCTCCAGACGCTTTACCACACGCAGAAGAAGATACTGCTATACCTGAAATTCCATGCACGGAGGCGTTTCCAAGCGCCGATGACCAACGACGACATCTCGGCGCTCTGTGATATGCACATGATCGAGCTCCGTGACGTAGCCGGCAATCACTTCTACGTCTTCGAGATCCCCGACCATATCTGGTCCAAGATTCCAATTCTCCCTGAAGAGCATCGGGAAGAGCATCTGCTGAAACATCTGCCCTGGGAGCTGCCGCTGCCTTCATACATGAACGTGAGGCACGTAACTGTCGACGAAGTACGCACCTCGCCTTACTATCGTCCAGGCGGCATCAGTCGAGAAGACAGTCAGCCGTAGGCACTGCCTATGATGACGGATCAAACTGTGATGTTTTCTACTTTTTATTGGCGCTCATCGAAGGTGAGCCGTCGGCGGGAGCCCTGAAGCGTCCCATTTGCATACCGAGGCCGTTTGTATTTTGGGGGCGGCAGTATCCGACCGCGTTGGTGTCCGCAAAAGGATCATCTCCTTTGCGCTTCTCTGTCTTGCCACTATGCCGCTCGTCTCCGCGCTCGATCATCGATTTGGATGGCCACATGTACCACTAGGCGTCGTGGTCCTCGGCAATGCGCTGATCGTTTTGAGCTATGTCGGCTTCTGCATCGTCTTCCGGGCAAACAGGTTTGGTGCGACGACCATTCAGATTGCGGAAGGCCAAAGCGTCGCCTCGACCGGGCCGTAACGTTTTTGTTCGGCACAGATGTACAGCTTTGCTCT
>CAUJKI010000563.1 GCA_963205015.1 Pseudomonadota bacterium | reverse complement strand
CGGTCTCCAGTTGCCGTTGCATGGTACGCTCCACACTTATCCACGCCCCCCAGAATAACCGCCGAAGGTTACGGAAGGGCGCAGCAGCATGGTGAATGAATTGCATCCACCGGCTGGACATACGCGTTGATCTGGCAACGCCTCGCCCCCAAATTCCGATCCATGCGCCCCGAGGACCTCATCTGCCCGACGCCGCACGGTCTCTATTGCCCACCCGCGGACGTCTATATCGACCCCATGCGCCCCGTTCCGCGCGCGCTCGTCACGCACGGGCATTCGGATCATGCGCGCGCAGGGCACGGCGCGGTCATGGCCACTGAGGAGACGCTCGGCATCATGGCCGTGCGCTATGGCGACGACTTCACCGGGAGCCGCCAGCCGATCGACTTCGGCGAAGTGGTGAACGTCAACGGCGTCGAGATCTCATTTCATCCGGCTGGCCACGTGCTCGGCTCCGCGCAGATTCTCCTCGCGTGGCAGGGCTTCCGCGCAGTGGTCTCCGGCGACTACAAGCGTCTGCCCGATCGGACGGCCGGCACCTTCGAGCCGATCTCCTGCGATCTCTTCATCAGCGAGGCGACCTTCGGGCTCCCCGTCTTTCGTCATCCGCCGACCGAGCACGAGGTGGCAAAGCTCCTCGAAAGCGTCGCACTCTTTCCCGAGCGTGCGCACCTTCTCGGGGCCTATCCGCTCGGCAAGGCGCAGCGGCTCATGGCTCTCATCCGTGATGCCGGCTACGCCGATCCGATCTACATTCACGGCGCGATCGCGCGTCTCACCGAGTTCTATCAATCGCGCGGCATCGAGCTCGGCGACATCCGCCCCGTAGCGCTCGACGAGCGCAAGAACCTCGGCGGCGCGATCGTCATCTGTCCGCCGAGCGCCATTCAGGAGGCGTGGTCGCGCAAGTTTCCCGATCCCGTCACCGCTTTCGCCTCGGGCTGGATGCGCGTACGCGCCCGCGCCAAGCAGAAAGGGGTCGAGCTGCCGCTCGTCGTCTCCGATCATGCGGACTGGGACGATCTTGGCCGTACGATTCGCGAGACGGGCGCGGAAGAGGTCTGGGTCACGCACGGCGCCGAGGAAGCGCTCGTGCACTGGTGCGAGATGGAGGGTATTCGCGCACGCCCGCTGCGCCTCGTCGGCTATGGCGATGAAGAAGGCGAGGCCGCATGAACCGCTTTGCCGCGCTCATCGACCGTCTCGGCTACGAACCGCGCCGCAACGCCAAGCTGCGCCTCATGACGGACTACTTCCGCGAAACGCCCGATCCCGAGCGCGGCTTCGCGCTCGCCGCGCTCACGGGTGCGCTCTCCTTCCGCCATGCCAAACCGGCCCACATCAAGGGCCTCGTCCAGGAACGCACGGATCCCGTTCTCTTCGCGCTCTCCTACGACTATGTCGGCGACCTCGCCGAGACCGTCGCGCTCATGTGGCCGGCGCGCGGCGGCGCCAACGAGATCCCGCACCTCTCCGATATCGTCGCCGGTCTCAATGAGACGACGAAGGCCGATCTGCCGCGCCGCCTCGCGAGCTGGCTCGATGCCCTCGACGAGACCGGACGCTGGGCGCTCCTGAAGCTCATCACCGGTGCCATGCGCATTGGTGCTTCGGCGCGCCTCGCGAAGACCGCGGTGGCGCGACTGGGGCCCCTCGAACCGAACGAGATCGAGCTCGTCTGGCACGGCCTCGCGCCGCCCTATCTCGATCTCTTCGCCTGGGCCGAGGGCACAGGGCCGAAACCGGATACGGTCAACCCCGCGCCCTTCCATCCGCCGATGCTTTCCCATCCGCTCGAGGATGTCGGCAACTGGCGCGAGGCGCTGAACCCCGAGGATTTCTCCGCCGAATGGAAATGGGACGGTATTCGTGTGCAGGCCGTCGGCGGCCGCGATGTGCAAGGCCGCCGCATCGCGCGCCTCTACTCACGCACGGGCGAGGACATTTCCGCGGCCTTTCCCGATGTGGTCGATGCCATCGGCTTCGAGGGCGCGATCGATGGCGAGCTGCTGATCCTGCGCGAGGGCCGCGTGCAGAGCTTCAACGTCCTCCAGCAGCGCCTGAACCGTAAAGCAATCACGCCGAAGCTGCTCGCCGAGTTCCCGGCCCATATCCGCGCCTACGACCTCCTCGTCGATCACGGGGAGGATATTCGCGGCCTGACGTTCGTCGAGCGGCGGGCGCGGCTCGAAGCGCTCATCGCGAAGGTCGATCACGAACGTATCGACCTCTCTCCCATCGTGCCGTTCGGCGATTGGGACGCACTCGCGATCACGCGTGCCACACCGGCTTCAGCAGGCGCAGGCGATGACGCCGAGGCCGTCGAAGGCATCATGCTCAAGCGCCGCGACAGCACGTATGTGCCGGGTCGGCCGAAAGGCCCATGGTTCAAGTGGAAGCGCGATGCCTACACGGTCGATGCCGTGATGATGTACGCCCAGCGCGGACACGGAAAGCGCTCGTCCTTTTACTCGGACTACACCTTCGGCCTCTGGCGGCGCGGCGACGACGGCGCCGACGAGCTGGTGCCGGTCGGCAAGGCCTACTCGGGTATTACCGACGAGGAGCTGGCGGCCCTCGATCGCTTCGTGCGCAAGAATACGACGAACCGCTTCGGCCCCGTGCGTGAGGTCGTTCACACGCACGATGCCGGCGTCGTGCTGGAGATCGCCTTCGAGGGCCTCAACCGCTCGACGCGCCATCGCTCGGGCGTTGCGATGCGCTTTCCCCGCATTCACCGCATACGATGGGACAAGCCGGCCCGCGAGGCTGACCGGCTTGAACATCTCGAAGCGCTGCTGCGGGAAACCTAGGACAGCGCAGGCAGGAATGGCCGTGCTACTTGCAGGCCCTCTGGCGCGCAACGCAGGTCGGCAGACCGGAGCCTCCGGTGCACCTCATGTGAACGGGACCGACCGCCTTGGCGCCCATACCGCTGATCGAGTTCTTCAGCGCGGCCGTGGCCATGAACTTTGCCAGATCCTCGGTGATCATGGTCGCCTGACCGCCGGCGCGCACGCACTTCGCTCTCGCCTCGGCCTGGGTCGCCGACAGGCCAATCGTGAACGCCACCGCCGCGATCGCCGAACATGCGATCAGATGCATCTTCCTCATAATAGCCTCCTGCGTGGAATGCGCTAACGCGACTCAGCATGCCATCGAACGAGGAGGATAAGGCGTCGGCATCTCAGTTTCCCCAGCGACCGTTGCCTGGGTGCCACGCTCGAGCGAGCGCCCTCAAAGCAAAGCAACCCGCCGGCGCGAGGCCAACGGGTTGCTCTCCGATTGCCTGAAAACCCTTGTCGGACTAGCGGACGAGATACGGACAGACGCGGCGCGGCCCATCGTAGGGCTGGTAGGTGCCATCATCCCAGCTGAAGGAGACGTAACGCTGAGCGCACATGTCCCAGCGATCGCGATAGCCGGCGCGCGACTGAGCGATGGTTCCGCCGA